>DATISD010000036.1:0-2440 GCA_035469005.1 Pyrinomonadaceae bacterium
TTAGCAAAACGACCACGGCGACGATCAACCCGCCGCCCACCAATCCGATCACGAGATAAAGCAGCGGACTCATGTAGACATCTAGAGATTCCGCGACTTCGCTCGGAATGACAAGGCGACGACGCGCACGACTATTTTTCAAACAGCAGCTCGCCGGCGCGGCTCGTGGCTTTCACGACCGCCTTGATGAGCGTGACGCGGAGTTTGCCCTCTTCGAGTTCGAGAATCCCGTCGAGGGTGCAGCCCGCCGGAGTAGTCACGGCGTCTTTGAGAAGCGCGGGGTGATCGCCTGTTTCCAACACAACGGTTGCCGCGCCTTTCATCGTCTGCGCTGCGAGAAGGGTCGCTACGTCGCGCGGCAAACCGACTTTCACGCCAGCTTCGGCCAGCGATTCGAGGATGATGTACACGAATGCGGGGCCGCTTGCGGATAGCCCCGTCACCGCGTCCATGTGCTTCTCATCAAGGACAATCGTTCGGCCGACCGCATCGAACATCGTGCGAGCAACGTCGAGATGATGAGGGGTGGCATGAGTCCCACCACAGATTGCCGTCATGCCACAGTGAACAGCGGCCGGAGTATTTGGCATTGCTCGCACGACTGGCACTTGGTCGTGCTTGGCGCTTGTGGCCGCGGCGAGTTGTTGCTCGACAAAGCCTGCCGGCACAGAGGCCGCGACGGAGACAACCAACGTGTCAGCGCCGATTTCGGGAGCGATCTCCTGCAGCACTTCCGCAACGGTTTGCGGTTTTACTGTCAGCAGAACGATGTCAGCGCCTTTGACCGCTTCGCGATTGTTGGTGGTCACTGCAACGCCGAGCTCCTTCGCGAGCGCGGCTGCTCTCTCCGCATGCTTTACCGTCGCGATGACTCGATTGGACACAAACAATCCCTGCTTCAGATATGCCCGCAGCAGGATGCCACCCAATTTGCCGGCACCGAGTACCGTCAGTTTTTTGTCGGAAAGTTTCAGCGACATGGAAAAAGAGTAGCACATGCGTCTCGCTTGTGACTCGAGGAACTCGCAAGCTCGCCACGCGACGAGTCCGTCCAATTGGCGGACCAGAGGCTTGCGCTGCTTAAAATCGCAACTTCACGCCACCGTACGCAGCGCGGCCGAGCGCGGGGAAACCAAAGACCTCTGAGTAATGCTCGTTGGTTAGGTTGTCGATACGACTGAAGATCGAGAAGTGCGGGTTGACTTCGTATTCCGCGGCGATGTTTACAAACGCGTAGTCTTCGATATCGAAATTTGGTCCACCGAAATTCAATTCCTCGCGCGCATTGACGAACTTTGCTTCGACCACCGTTCGTAGCCTTTTCCACCAGAGATACGACGCTGAAACGTAAACCTCATTGCGTGGGCGACGTGGCAGACGCGCGCCTTGCAGCTGCGAAACGTCTTTTGAGGAAGTCTTTTCCGCCTCGAGGTACGTGTAAGCCGCCGTCAAAACGAAATTGGGAATCGGTTGGGCGTGCAGTTCCGCTTCCAGCCCCTGGGTTTCGGCAGAGCCAAGATTGAGCGTATCAAACAGCCCGTTAAACCCAATCACGTTCGAGAGGTCGTTGTGAAAGTAGGTGAGGCCCACGTCCACGCGATTTTGCCAGAGTTGCTGTCTGATTCCGATGTCCCAACCGAGATCCTCTTCAGGTTTCAGGCCGAAGTTGTTTCCGAAAATTTTATCCTGACTGCTTGGCGGACTGAAGCCAGTACCGACGCTGGAATGCAAAATGGTATTCGTTCTGTCGATTTTGTAACTGCCGGCAAAGCGATAGGTCCAGATGCCGCCGAATTGATTGAAGTGATCGAAACGTCCGCCAGCGACGAAGATCAAGTTTTCGACGGGCGTTAACGTCGCCTCCAGAAATCCCGCGGTTTCGTCTGTGTGATCGCTGATGAATGTTGGTCCAAATAGAACAAACGGGCGCTCCTGGCCCGCATTAATGCGGCTGTAGTAAAATCCTGAGGTTAGTGTCAACCACGACGACGGTCGCAGATCGTTCTGGTAATCAACCTGCGTCCGTTCGAACACCGCGCGTGTCGCGCCGACAAACCCGTCCTCGTTCGGATCGTTGATTTGACGCTCGTGATCGTAAGCGACAATGAGTTTGTGGTCCCACCACTCAGTCGGTTTCCAATCGATATGCGGCCCGATCAACCAACGCTCGGTAAGAAAATGGTCGATCGGTCGCGGGTCAAAAATTGTATTCGGCAGTCCAATGTCGCTGACAGAATAGGTAAACAAGCTGCCGATCCGCAATTGCTCGCTCGCAACGGGGGAGCCCGTCCCGGGCGAAGACCGGTTAGGCGACCAGCCGACGTCGCAGATCGCGACCGTGTTGCGGTAGTTGTTGTTCGGCCGCGCGTTTTCCGTATCGAGACGACTCGCACCGACTGAATAATCGAAGCCATAAACTTTGCCGTCGCTCTGAGACCAT
>DATISD010000037.1:0-2724 GCA_035469005.1 Pyrinomonadaceae bacterium
CTCCCGACAAAACAGAACTTGCGATAATTCCTTTCGCGGGTGGTCAACCGGCAAAGTTTTTCAACGGAGCGCCTCTCGCTAATATCAATCTGGGACTGCGCTGGACCGTGGATGGGAAGGCGATAATCTATCGCGATCAGAGGGTCGGGCTTTGGCGGCAAGCTATCGAAGGCGGAGCGCCCACGCGAATTCAGGGTTTGCCGTCCGAAAAAATCTACGGCTTTCGGCCCTCACGTGACGGCAAGCTCTTCGCATACACGCTCGGTGCTGAGATTCGTGATGTGGTGCTGATTAATAGCGTCAACTAACTCGGACAAGGGCTTTCAAGAGCTGTTTGTGAAGGGTGAGGTAACAAAACCCACAAAGACGACAAGGCGGCGTGAAAACGCCGCCTTGTTTTCGTTTGCTCTGCAAAGGAACGACTGGCGGGTCAGCCGGCACTGAGAGCCGACTTTTTTATTGTTTCTGCGAAGTGCTCTGAGCTTCGAGCGCGCCGGCTTCCGCATCAGAGATTCTCTCGCCCATTACGACCCGCGCCTCGTGTATCAGGCCATCGTTGCTAAGCAGAATCACATCGTTCGGCTGCATCACTCCATCGAGCTGAACGCTGGCCACGCCTCGACAAAGCAAGTGCGGATTCTCGACCTTGAGGTGATAGGTCGTAGCGCCGCGCCGGTAGGTAATTTCAAACTCGCGCCAGAAACGCGGAACGCACGGATCGATGCGCAAACGATCGCCACTCAACTTGAAACCGAGTATGTATTCAAGCGCCGCGCGATACATCCACCCGGCTGAGCCCGTGTACCACGTCCAGCCGCCGCGGCCCGTGTGCGGCGGCACGGCATAAACATCTCCCACAGCTACGTAGGGTTCAACCTTGTACTTGTGCATGCCCGCACGTGTCGACGCATGATTGATTGGATTTAAAAGACCAAAGAGTTCGCCTGCTCGATCGCCATCTCCGAGAATCGCGAAAGCAATCACAGTCCAAAGGGCAGCGTGTGTGTACTGGCCTCCATTTTCGCGCACGCCGGGCACGTAGCCCTTTATGTAACCTGGATCCAAAGTGCTCTTATCGAAAGGCGGACTAAAAAGAACGATTAGTCCGTCGCCGCGACGAACCAGGTATTCATCCACTGAAGCCATCGCTCGTCCGGCCCGGTACCTGTCAGCAGCGCCCGAGATCACCGCCCAGGTTTGCGCAATCGAATCGATGCGGCATTCGTCATTCTCGGCTGAACCCAACGGACTGCCATCATCAAAATACGCCCGGCGATACCAATCGCCGTCCCACGCCTGCTCGAGTGACTTCTTAAGTTTTTCCAGATAGTCCTGATACCGTTTGACGCGTTCCGGCGCCCTCTCAGACGATCGGCCTAGTCCCCGTTCACACAGTGGCAGGAATCCTTCAATTACCGTGCACAGAAACCAGCCCAGCCAGACACTTTCGCCTTTTCCTTCGACGCCAACGCGATTCATGCCGTCGTTCCAATCGCCCGATCCCATCAACGGCAGTCCGTGCTGACCGACTCTGAGGCTGCGATCGATCGCGCGCGCGCAGTGCGCAAACACATTCGCCTTCTCTCTTGATACCTCCGGTTGTAAATAGTTTTCGACCTGGTCCGGTTCGAGCAGCGGACCTTCGATGAATGGCACTTCTTCTTCCAGAACCGAATCATCCCCCGTCACGTCGACGTAGAATGACGTGACGTAGGGCAGCCACAGCAGATCGTCTGAGAAACGGGTGCGCACTCCGCGGCCGGTTGGTTCGTGCCACCAGTGCAGCACATCACCTTCCTTGAATTGGCGCGCCGCGGCGCGAAGGATCTGCGCGCGCGCAACCTCGGGTTGTGAATAGACAAGCGACATCACATCCTGCAACTGATCGCGAAATCCGAACGCCCCGCTCGATTGATAAAAAGCCGAACGTCCGCGCACGCGACAGGCCAGAGTCTGGCACAGCAACCACCGATTTATTAGCGTGTCCATAGAAGCGTCGGGTGTTTTAATTTGCACAGCGCCCAGCGTGTCGTCCCAGAATCCAAGCACTCTCTCAAACGCTTCATTGACGTTGTGAACATTGCGAAATCTTTCGACGATTGAAATAACCGTCTCTCTCGACTCTGCTTCCCCGAGAATAAAGACGACCTGGCGGGCCTCGCCCGGAGCCAGTTCGATCGGCGTCTGAATCGCCGCGCATGGATCCAGACCGGCGCCGTCGCGTCCGCTCAGCGACGCTCGATCCATCGCTGCCGGTTTGGCCAGCGAACCGTTGCGTCCGATGAATTCTTTGCGATCGCACGTCATGGTGAAGCGCTGCTCGCTGGTGGCCACAAACGCGACGCGACCGGCAAATTCATTGTTGTAGGAATTGCGCGCGAAGATCGCGCCAAACCTTTCTTCCAAATCCGTGACCACATGGGGCGCGGTGGCCTCGCGGCTGACACCGAGGGTTAGTTCGTTGTAGCTCGTGATCGAGAGCTTGCGCCTGCGATCGGTGCGATTGCGTAGCCGCAAGAGCGAAATCTTGACTGGCGCGTCGAGGGGGGCAAACAAGAGCAATTCCTGGGACAGGCCATGACTGGCGTGCTCAAAAACCGTGTAGCCCTGACCGTGACGAACCAGGTAACTTTGCGCTTCGCGAATCGGCAAAGGCGTGGGCGTCCAGGTGGCGCCGCTTTCTTCGTCGCGAATGTAGATCACTTCGCCTGGAGGATCGCTGAC
>DATISD010000038.1:0-6170 GCA_035469005.1 Pyrinomonadaceae bacterium
GGGGAAGCCATGTTCCATTGGCGGAAGAGAGAATCGATGACATGTGCGCCGGCGATCGCGAATTTGGACGGAAAAGCGAGTCGAGGTGAAGCAATCTTGGTGAGCCGCTCGAGCCGGTCGAAGAACTTCAGAAACGTCCAGTTAACTGCGCCTAACAGATAACGTTCACCATGCCGGCCTTTTTGCATAGCGACGCGAAAGGCCTGGGCGGTGTCACGCACGTCGACGAAGTTGAGCCCGCCATTCGGCACGGCGTTAATCTTGCGCGCCATGAAATCCAGAACCACTTTGGTCGAGCTCAGTCGATCGTCTCCCGGACCTAACAGCAAACTCGGGTTCATAATGACAAGGCGCAAGCCCTTGCCGCTGAATCGTTCCAGCGCGGCCATCTCCTGATACGCTTTGCTCGCGTAGTAAGGCCAACGTGCGATGATGTCGAGAGGCGCGGAGTACGTTTCATCCGCGACGACGTCGCCCTTCTCGCTAACGGCGATCGTGCCGCTGCTCGAAGCCAGAACGATCGTTTTGACACCTGCCGTCCTGGCCGCATCGCAAAGCAGACGAGTGCCTTCGACGTGCAGCTTGTACATTTCGCGCGCTTCATCCTTTTCGCGCGCGACTTTTCCAGCGAGATGGTAAATCTCGTTGACGCCTTCGACCGCGCGTTCCACATCCTCGGCGTTTGTGACTGAGCCTTCGAACGTGTCGACCCCCAGACCCGTCAGCCATTCCGGAATCGACGTCGCCATCACGCGAATGTCTTTCGTACCCGAGTCAACCAGTTGCCGAACCAGGTGTGAGCCGAGAAACCCGGTGCCGCCCGTAATCAAGGTCGTGGCCGGAACTTTCTTAACGATAGCCGCATGCTTCTTCGTGCTTTTCTTGGGCACGATTTGGGCGGTCCGTTTTTTGGCGGTGGTTTTTGGCATTGGCTGAATTATCCACAGATTACGCGGATTGAATTCGTCTTTTTCTTATCTGTAAAATCTGCTTAATCTGCGGAGGTTCATGCTTCCGCAGTGGCGAACTCTTCGTCGCTCGCCTCAATTCGCAGTTTGCCCGCACGTCGCTCGGCTTGCCATTGTTCGTGAATCACGCCGGGGTCGAAGGGCAAGCTGGTTCGGTCTCGCAAATTGACGACTTCGTGACGGACGCGCGCCGCAATCAGCCGATAGGCCTCAGCTCGCGGCAAGCCGCGAGTAATCGACTCCAATTCCTCGATTTCAATAAAGCGGCCAATGCGGGCGCTGACGTCGCGGCCCTTGAGCAATGTCGAACCCTTCGGAAAAGCTTCGTAAGCGCCGTGAAGATAAATCGGCAGAATCCCAACGCGGGCCGCGAGCGCTAAATATCCGATCACCGGTTTGAAGTCGGCCATCTGTCCGCTCATTGAACGCGTGCCTTCGGGAAAGATCAGCGCGTTGTATCCGCGATCCAGGAACGAACGCGCGTGACGCAGCGATTGTCTCAGCGATCCGGATCTTTCCATCGGCACCAGGTTGGTGAAATTCTCCATGTAGGCGCGCTTATATTTCGTATCGAAGAAATAGTCGGCCGCAGCCAGCGCCACGAGGTCTTCGCCGGCATCGGCGAGCGCCATCTTTACCAGGCCCATGTCGAGGTGCGAGGTGTGATTCGCAGCGACAATAAAATTTGTGTGATAGGGGATGTTCGAGCGGCCTTCGTATTTGGTGCGCAGCAGGCGTTCGTAAAGTGCGCGCTGCGCGAGCTCGACAGTCTTGTTGCCCACTGTCTTCAGCAACTCGGGGATGTGGATCTCGTCGTCTTTCTCTGCATCCAGGCGCAGCCGAGATGCTTCGCGCTTTGCGCCCTGGGCCGGCTGGCGATCGACCACCGTCAGGAGTTCGCGCACGTCCTGCACTTCGTTTAAACGTTCCGGCGCGGTCAACGTCCCACCACCGTTTTCAATTGCCTGAGCCAGCTCAACGAACATCAAGCTGTCGAATCCCAGGTCACCGAGTCGCGTGTTGATCGACACCTCATCCAGATTACGATTCGAAACAGACGCCACAATTTCAACCAGCCAGGCAGCGTCGCCGGTTAACTCTTCGGCCGGCAATTCGTCCGCCGACGTTCGCGAACGTTCTTCCATCTGCTGCATCATACGGAGGACTTCGCGCCGTTTTACTTTCTTCGTTGCCGTGCGTGGGAGCTCTTCATCGGTGAAGTGCAGCAGCTTCACGCGCTTGTAGTAAGGCAGCCTGGTGGAAACGTCCCGGAAGTGCTCTTCGATTTTCTGGCGGACTTCTGCGCGCGACAGGGCAATGTCGTATTCGTGATCAGGAACGACGATGCAGGCGACCTTTTCGCCGATGCCGTCGGGCAAGCCAATGACGCTGAGCTCTTTGAGATAAGGTGAATCCTGATAGACCTCTTCAACTTCGTCCGGATAAACGTTTTTGCCATTCGTGTCGACGATAATCTCTTTCGAGCGGCCGACGAGATACAAATTGCCCTCGTCATCCAGGCGGCCCAGGTCGCCCGTGTATAGCCAACGATCAACCAGCGTCTCGCGCGTAGCTTCTTCGTTGCCGTAATAACCAACCATCACATTCGGCCCGCGGGCAATCACCTCACCGACGCCGGCGGCATCCGGTTCGGCGATGCGAATTTCCACGCCCGGCAGAGATTTGCCAACCGTGCCCGCCAGCATCCGATTTTCCGGACGCGTTACGGTCAGGACCGGCGACGCCTCGGTGAGGCCATAGCCTTCGAGAATAGTAAAACCGAGACCCTGGAAGTCGCGCTGCACCTTCTCGTTCAGCGCAGAGCCGCCACTGATGAAATAACGGATCCGGCCGCCCATGCCTTCATGGATCGGATAGAAAAGAATGTTCCCGAAATTCAGCGGCGTCGTGTCACGCAGCCACGCATTGAATTTGATTAGCAAGTCGGCAGTTTCCGAAACCCACTTGCCACTGTCATGTAGGCGATTCTTAATGCGGCGATGCAACAATTCCCACAGCGCAGGCACCCCA
Source organism: Pyrinomonadaceae bacterium (assembly GCA_035469005.1). Taxonomy (GTDB): domain Bacteria; phylum Acidobacteriota; class Blastocatellia; order Pyrinomonadales; family Pyrinomonadaceae; genus UBA11740. The sequence goes on from DATISD010000038.1 coordinate 3,000, forward strand.
ACCATGCCCGTGACGTGACCGTTCTTAATCGCTTTCGCCAGGTTCTCGCTGTTCAACTCAGCCAGATAGGTGATCTGCGCGCCGCGACCCAACGGCGTGAGAAATCCGGTCGAGAATTCAAAAGTGTGATGAAGCGGCAGCACTGACAAAACGCCATCGCTGGTGTCCATGTCGAACACAGACGAAAGCATCGAGACCATGCTCGTCAGATTGCGATGAGATAGCATCACGCCTTTGGGACGGCCGGTCGTCCCCGAAGTGAAAATTAATGACGCGACCGATTGCCCCGTGACCCGCGCCGGCAGCATGGCGATGCGATCGCTCTCGATTTGCTCGTCCAGCACTTCAAACACCTCATCGAATGTCCACAGCTTTACATCCGTGAGGCCCGCTGCCTGCAACTGCTCCGTCAGCGCCGAGCGTTCCTGTTTTAGCTTATCGCTAATTACGATTCCGGAAGCTTCGCCCGCGCGCGCAAAGTTAACGACCTCTTCGGTCGAGCTTTCCGGATCGACCGGAATACAAGTCGCGCCTGCTTTCAAAACCCCGAAGTAGGTCATGCCCCATTCGGGTGCGTTGTGACTGAACAGCATCACCCGCGCACCGTTCTTTATTCCCTGGCTGGCAAAGAACGCGGCAGCGCGGGTCGCCAACTCACGCAGGTCGGCATAGGTGTATTGCTCCTTGTGGCCGTCGCGTTCGATGCGCATCGCCACTCGCGTCTCGTGACGCTTGGTGGTCGTCTCGAACATTTCCAGCAGGTCGCGGTACGTGTAGACGCGTTTTGGTTGTGCGCGCATATCTTCCTCGAGCGTCGGCAGCACCCATTTCTTCAGACCCGGCATGTGGATATTCATCCAGTAGTCGTACCAGTCAAACTTTTCCGGGTCCCAGGTCAGCAGTTGTTGCTCGTCTTCGCTGATGCGATCGAAAAGCGCGCGCACGTTGTCTGAGCGAAAGACGTAGGCGTTCTCAACCGTGAAGGGAAGAAACATTTCGAAGGCTTCTTTCGCCTCCCGCGTTCGTTCCTCGACGCGATCGACGGTCTGCTTCATCCGGTTGATGACGCCTTCGTAACGGCCGCCTCCCCATTTGGGCTTCGCCTTGTCGAGCAGTGATGAGACTGTCTTCGCGGCCCTGTTCATCATCGGAACGGAAGTCGCATCGAATCGCTCGGCTGAGACCTGGAACGGCTCGAAACGCGCCGATATCTCACGGAAGAGCCGCAGACCTTCCTGCTTTTCCAATTCCTGTTGCCGGGTAAACAGCCCCACGAGCCCGATGATTCGCTCCATGTCATTGGGATTTGAGGCGCCGGTTGCTGCCTGATAGACCAGCTTCGGTTGTTCGACGCAGGCCTGCGCCGCGACCGCCAACATTACCGCTGCCACCTGATCTGCCGGCGTAATGTCGAGAATTAACTTTGGATTCGCCGGCAGCTGGCGCTGACCCTGCAAGGTCATGAAAATGATTGGCGCCGTGGTCGTGAATCCTTCGTTCCAGCCGGGGAAGGGATAGCTTTTGGCAGATTCAACAATTGATGGTCGAACAATGCTGCGGACAATATCGGTTTCGGCCGCGACCAGTTGTTCGCCCAGCGCTTTCGCGTAGGTATAGATATTGGGCCAGCCCCAAAACTTCGCACGTTCGACGCCGAGTTCAGTCAGACGATTGCGCGTCCAGACTTTTCTTTCCCGGGCGACAGCTAAACCAAGGGCGTCGGGATCGTCGCCGTCGCGCATTTCTTCGTTGAGTCGCTTGCGGGCCAATTCGCGGAATTGTGCCAGGCGCATTGCGTCCTTGGCCTCCTCACGCGCTCGTTCCGACATCTTGGCGCAGTCCGCAATCTCCTGCTGAACTGAGAATTCGACGCCCTTTAACTCGTTCTTTCGTGGGTAATAACCAATGACTTCCTGGTCTTCCCAAACTGCGCCGGAACGATTGCCGGCCACAAAGCAGGTGGAGATATGGACCAGGCACGGGCGCTTCATCCGCTTGGCAAAGGCGATGACATTTTGCGTGCCGACAACATTGGTGCGGAGTCCGCTCTCCAGGGTCGGATTGAAAGTTACGTTGCCGGCAGAATTGAGGACGACGTCGATGTCTTTCGCGATTGCTTCGGCCTCTGCTTCTGAAAAGCCGAGATTGTCTTCCGCAATGTCACCGCCGACGATGGTGACTTTATCCCTAATAAAATCGTCGAACGCAGCGCCATAACGTTCGCGCACGGGATCAAACGGCGGCGCGCTGATTACGTTCTTCCAAAAGCGCGTTTCAGATTCCTCCTGCGACCGAGCGCGCACCGTCACATAAACCTGGCCAATATTGGGGAATCGATACAGCAGCATGCTCAGCGTGACCTTGCCGAGAAAGCCGGTGCCGCCGATCAAAAACATTTTCCGGCCGTTAAAGATTTCCGTCGGTGAAAGCCTGTTCGTCATGATTTTAAAGTTTCTGATCCGGTACGCACGCCTCTGGCGTGCTTGTGAGCCAGCACTTCGGAGGAGTGCGTACCCTGGCCTCTCTCAACAGAGAGAAGGAGCTTAACGAAGTTCGCTGGCGCGCTTTGCGCCATAGTGCTTTAAGAGATCGATGATCGCGACGTTGTTTCTGCCGATCGCGATGTCGAGTGACGTTCCATCAATCGACATTACGTTCACGTCGGCCCCGCGCATCAACAGCTCCTTAATGACAGACAAATGCCCGTAATAAGCTGCTTCCGTGAGCGCGGTGTTGCCGTATTCTCCGCGCAAATTGACGTCGGCGCCTTCATCCAGCAAATAGCGGACAGCGTTCAGGCGCCCCTCGCCCGCTGCCAGAAATAAAGGAGTTCCACTGGCACCGCGCGAGTTAACATTCGCCCCGGCAAGATGAAGCAATTGCATCCGAGGGACACTGCCTGCCGTCGCTGCTGAGGCGAAGTATCTTTGCCGGCGCTCTTTGAATTTCGGCAGACTGCCGACAATCGCCAGCGACATCATCATGGTGCTGGCGAAAGCCAGTGCGCGAGTCATCAGTGCTCGTGTTGCCAGGTTAATCATCGTTGCGAGCCCTCTCCGAGCGGGAGGAGGGAAACAGCTACTCCATGTCTGCAATGCCGATCATCGGTTGATGCAACATCGTGATCTCGGCTGAATTGCCCATATAGGTCCGGGCCATGGCGATTGCTTC
>DATISD010000039.1:0-2266 GCA_035469005.1 Pyrinomonadaceae bacterium
TCCGGCTGCAGCCGTCACCTGGAATGATGAGATCGTGTCGAACGCGATTCCGTAACCCAGACGAATCACACTCTTGCTGCCATCTCCAAAGACAGTGTGCAGGAAACCGGATTTGAAATCAGGACTCCAGGCTAAACCAAAGCGCGGTCCAATGGCTCCGGCGAAGCTGCCTTCGTACCAGTGTTTCGCCTTGATGAAACTGACCGCGCCCGGAGTATTCACTACTGGATTCGCCGGCAACGGCGTCCCGACAATTGGCGTCGCCGCCACGAACACATTGTCGTTCGGTGAAGTGTTGGCCGGCGGATTGTATTCCCAACGCGCGCCATAGTTCAGCGTCAGGTTAGGACGAACCTTCCATTCATCCTGAAAATAGAAGTTGTATTGATCAAGGTTGTGTTTTTCGGCATAAAGACTGACGTTGTTGCCTACCTTGAACGGCAGAAAAACGTCATCTTTCAGGTTCGCGATAAAGACTTGGTTCATCGAAGCGGGCAAGCCGTAAAGGTTATTGATCAAACTCCCGAGCGTGGTAGCGTCAGTGGAATTAATGTTGGGCGCTACGGCGAATCCTGAGTTCCCGGTAGTACCGACGAACGTCGGCCGGGTCGTCGCCGAAAAAGTCACCGCCGGTGTCACGTTGATGCCGCCCGGTTGGCCGCGCTGATCGACGTGACGGTAGAAGCGGAAATTGACGCCGCCGCGGAAAACGTGGGCGCCGTGCACGATGCTCAGGTTATCCAACATCTGTGGCGTGGTAACCCAGCGCGCCGTTCGCGGCGTGTTGATGTACGGCTCGTCAATGGAATTAAGGTTGAACGGCGGGATATCTGGCCAGGCCGGATTTGCTTCGCCCTGGGTGAACAGAAAACCGAATCGGCCATAACCCACAGTCAACTCATTGACTATGCGCGACGAGAGGACTTTGCGATAGCTGATTGCCAAGTTCGACGTACGCCGGAAAACTTCACCCTGCGGCGGGTTGTCCGGATAGATCTGCGGTCTGCCATTGAGCGGATCGCCCTTGAGGGTATTGTAGTCAGACCACAGATAGCGAACGAACATGCTGTTGTTCGCGTTGAAATTGTGATCTACCCGAGCGTTGATTGCCGGACCGCGAACGGCCGTTGGCGGATTCCACGCGAAGGTTGCCGTGTTTAGGCCGTCCCCGGCAGATGCAAAGTTATTCGGATTAGGATACGCCGTCAGCAGATTTGCCACAGTCGCATCGATGGGCCGGCCAGTCGTATTGTTAGTGGCGCTCCTGGCGTCGTAGACCCGTACGCAGCGCAGCGACGATGCGGTCGCACAAAGTGGCACCAGCAATGCGCCCGTGCCGGGATCAACCAAAAGCGTCGAGTTGCGCGTAATGGTTGTGCCGCCGATCACCAGCGGGTTGGCCGGGTCCGGCACGAAATATCGGAAAATTCCGGCGCGGGCTTGTGGCGTGTACACAATGGGAAATCCAAAAGTCTGATCGATTGGCTGGGTAAAGTCGACGCGGTTGTAACCGTAACTGCCAAAGAAGAAGGTTTTGTTCTTCTTGATAGGACCGCTCATCTCGTAGCCAAACTGCTCCATTCTGATCAGCGGCTTGGGACTCTTCTGAGCATTCTGGTACCACTCATTCGAATTCAAAGCCTCGTTACGCAGAAAGAAAAACCCAGTCCCGTGGAATTCGCTGGTGCCGGCGCGCGTCGCGATTGAAATCGAGGCGCCGCTGTTGCGGCCTTCTTCCGCCGTCGCATTGTTCGTTGTCACCTTGTATTCCTGGATGTTGTCCGGGGTGATGCGATAGAGATTGCTGACCGGATTAGGCACCGAAGATTCATTCGCTTCAATTCCGTCAATCGTCACGTTGTAAGCGCGATCGCGCGCGCCGTTCACATGTACTCCTGAACCAGCGCCGCCAAACGATCTCTGCACTACTCCTGGCTCGAGCAACAAAAGCGTGAGCGGATTGCGGCCGTTGAGCGGCAAGGCTTCGATCGCTTTTTGTTCGACCACATTTCCGATAGTGGCGTTGGCAGTCTGCAACTGTTCTGCCCCACTCTGCACAGTCACGGTTTCCGTGACCGCGCCGACTTCGAGCGAGCCATCGACAACCAGGGGCTCGCCCACTCGGAGAGTGTTATTGGTCTTTTGCAGCGTTTTGAAACCCTGCTTCTCAACTGTGATGGTGTAATTTCCAACTGGAAGAGAAGCAAAGGAATACAATCCGGATTCAGTGGTGGTTTGCGTGTTGGTTACGCCAGTAGCTTCATTC
>DATISD010000040.1:0-1811 GCA_035469005.1 Pyrinomonadaceae bacterium
GGACTTCCTTTGATGTCTATAACGGTGCCGGGGTTTGATAGTCAAGCAGCCCATTGGCACAGACCTCAGTCTGTGGACTGCCCTTCGCCGTGGCTGACCGTAATTCACAGACTAAAGTCTGTGCCACCAGGCAGAAGAAAAGCCGCTCGCGATTGCTCGCCGAGCGGCTTTCCGGTGAACTGTTGGGATTGACCCGTGGCTGTGACCTTCGGAAAGAAGGTGTCACAGTGACTCTCAGGAAAACAATCCAAACAACAGACTATTAATCCTGAGGTTAGGTCTCAGCCACCTCACTGTGATTAGAACTCATAAATTTTGGATCACCTCCTTTCCAGTGTTAAGGCGATAATAAAAAAGAAGTGCGAAGCGGTCAATAGAAATTTTCTTGTGACTTCGCGGTAATCGAACGGACTGGAGCGCAAGCGTCCTCGAATGCCGTGATTGTCGCTTAACCAAATTCAGCAACCTAGACGGTTGCGCTCTAGTCAACTGCTGGTTTTTAACGCTCGGGCTTCTGACACGCCAACTTCCCACTCGCGTAAACTCGCCAGGGGTGCTCGATGCCAAAGAAGTAGGCCAGCTCGCGATAGTCCGAGGCATCGTGAATCACAAAATCCGCGCGCTTCCCTTTTTCCAGGCTGCCGATTTCGTCACCGCGGCCAAGCGAATATGCGGCATTAATCGTGGCCGCGCTAATAGCTTCGGCCGGCGTCATTTTCATTTGCGTGCAGGCAATGGAAAGGATCATCGGTATCGATGGCGTCGGCGAAGAGCCGGGATTGAAATCCGTCGCGAGCACGACCGCGAGACCGGCATCGATCATCTGCCGCGCCGCGGGATATTGGTTTGAACCAAGCGCGTAAACCGATCCGGGCAGAAGCACCGGCTGCACCTTTCCAGCCTTTAAGGCCATGATTCCGGTCAGGTCGGTATGTTCCAGATGATCTGCCGTCGCGGCATTCAACTCGGCGGCCAACTTTGCGCCTCCCGAAAGCGAAAGCTGATCGGCGTGCACGCGCAAACCCAAACCGTGACAACGCGCCGCCGACAGAATCTGCCACGATTCATCAGTGGTGAATACACCTTCTTCGCAAAACACATCACAGTATTCAGCCAGCTTCTCTTCCGCGACGCGCGGCAACATCTCGTTGATGATCAGGTTCACGTACATGCCGCGTCGCGAACCGTATTCCGTTGGCGTTTCGTGCGCACCGAGAAACGTCGGAACATAGCGCAAAGGCGTCTCTTCGTTCAGTTTCCTGATCGCGCGCAGAATCTTGAGTTCATCTTCGAGCGTGAGGCCATAACCGGATTTGGCTTCGACGGTGGTGGTGCCATTGCGCAGAAACCAATCGGCATAACGTCTTCCGGCTTTGACCAGGTCGGCCAACGAGGCGTTGCGCGTCGCGCGTACCGTCGATCGAATGCCGCCGCCGCGGGCGGCGATCTCGCGGTAGGTTGCGCCGGTCGCACGCTGCTCAAACTCGTTCGCGCGAATGCCGGCGAACACCGGATGCGTGTGGGCATCGACAAAGCCGGGCATGACCACGCGGCGGCCCGCGTCGATGACTTCACACTCGCCGGAGAGCAGGTTTTCGATTTCGCGCCGCCGGCCGACGGCGTCAATGTTCTCGTCGCGCACCAGTAGCGCGCCGTCTTCAATGATCGCGAGTTGCCGCAGATCGCCGCCCGTGCGGGGACGATGTGCGCCCGCCAGCGTCACCAGCTGCGAACAATTGACGATGGCGAGCGTTTCAGGCACTGGCTTTTCGGCGCGCACGCCACAAGAGCAGCGCGTAAACGATTGCGGT
>DATISD010000041.1:0-4045 GCA_035469005.1 Pyrinomonadaceae bacterium
GCGGCACCCTGGCGTCAGCGTGCGGCATGGACAAAGTTACGATGAAAGCGCTCTTCAAGGATGCCGGACTCCCGATTTGCCGTCACACATGGTTACGGCGGTCTGATTGGGACAGCGACCAGAACAAGGTCGTTCGCAAGGTCGTCCGCGAGATTGGTTTTCCTTGCTTCGTCAAACCCGCGAATCTTGGGTCGTCTGTTGGGGTATCGAAAGCCACCGACAAGAAGTCGCTGGCGAAGGCAATCGACTTAGCCGCCCGCTATGACCGCAAAATAATGGTTGAGGAAGAAGTGGTCGGACGTGAGATTGAGTGTGCGGTTATCGGCAATGACGAGCCCCGCGCGAGCCTGCCGGGCGAATACGTTATTCACGAAGAGTCGGCGCGATTTCTTGATTACACCGAGAAGTACGCGAGCACCGGCCACGTTGAATTCATTGTTCCTGCCAAAATTCCCAAATCCACAGTCAAAAAGATTCAGAACATGGCCACGACCGCCTACAAAGCAATCGATGCTTCAGGACTATCTCGAGTGGATTTCTTTCTGAAACCTGATGGCGAACTACTCATCAACGAAGTAAATACTTTACCTGGCCTGACTGAAGTTTCCGGCTTTCCGAAGATGTGGAAAGCGACCGGAATTCCTTTTCCGCGCGTGATCGATCAATTAATCGAGTTGGCGATTGAACGGCATCGCGAGCGGGCCAGGAACGAAACAAGTATCTGATCGGTTTTCCCGGCCGGGCCTGGAAACCGTTGAAACGGCGATCACATAGGGGAAAGGGCCAGAAAGCGCGCGGAGCGCGCGACAGCATAAAGCCCGGGGCGCCAGCCCCGGGAATTAGAGCACAAGAATTCACCCAGCCCGCGGAGCGAGCGACAGATCTCATGATGGCCATTTTCGCGACAATATTTCATTTTTGGCTCACGAGATTGAACTTGGAAACGATTCGCGTTAACGGCTATCGCCCGCTCCGCGGGCTCGACATATTTGCTCTGGGGAATCCTGGGGCTGGCGCCCCAGGATTTATGCCGTCGCCCACTCCGCGGGCTAGGTGATTCAACTATATAGTTACCGTTGAAACAGTTCTTTGCGATTTCGACTGGGCTAAAGCCGGTGTGAATGAGAGATGGGCCAGGCTTCTTGTGCCTTACCCCTTCGGCGCTTTGTATCCTTTGCGCGTGCGGACACTGACATCAGGGCGTGAGAGTTTTAGTTCGATCTTCCGCCACCTGCCATCACGAGCGCGATTCGCAGGGCGATAGGCGATGGTGTATTGGTGTCCAAGTTCCTGCGCGATCTCGGCGAACGAGTCGCGCAGCGCTTGTCCTCCCGGAGATTCAATATACCGGCCGCCGCTTTTCTCAGCGAAGTTTTTCAGAATCCCGGAGGCCGCGATGTCTCGGGCTGGACCTTCTGGTCCCATGTTGACGGCATAGATGGTCGCACCCGCTTGCAGCGCATGGTCCAACGCTTTGTCTGAGCTGGCGCGACTATAGTTCTCGCCGCCGTCCGACAACACCACAATGGCCCGCCGTTTCTCTTCACGATTGGCGAGATCGTCGGCAGCGCGCAACACGGCGTCATTTAGCGCTGTCATCAGCTTCGTCTTTAACCCATAAGCCCGATCCGGCAGATCACGTCCCGTCGAGAAGTCCTGAAGCTGTTGGACTTTTATATCAAAGTTGTAAACCGCGGCGACGTCGTTATCACGCAAGCCGTCCAGGAATCGAAGCGCAGCACTGCGACCCAGAGTCAGCCGCGGCTCCATGCTGCCCGAAGTGTCCAAAAGAACCGCCGCGGCAAAAGGGGTCTTCTCCGTCGTAAAGGTAACCATCTTTTGTTCAGCGCCGTCCTCGAACAGATGAAACTCGTTCGGCTTCAGTCCGGAAACAAATTTTCCATTCTTGTCGATTACCGTTGCGTTCAGCACCACCAGTTCGGTGTTTACGCGCACAACGTCGTCGTCCTGATCCTGGGCGTGTGAAGCCGGTTGGTAAGGCGTCAAAGTCACGACGACAAGTAAGGCCACACTTAATCCGAGACCAAGAATCCGAGCTGCCCTGATTCCATTTTTCATTGGCGATTTGAGTTCAGCGGCTGGAGCGCAGGTGCTGTGTGACTCCGATTACCCTGTTTGCCTGATCGATGACCGCCGCGGAAATCACATTGCGCGGAGTTTTGTCGACCATCTTGTGAAGTTCTTCGGCCATTTCCGCCAGATGCTTCACCGTATCCATCATGGTTGAGCAAATGTCTTTAAGTTCTGCGTCCGATTCTGAATCCGATCCCCCGGCTTCATTGCGGATGCGCTTGGCGAGCTTCTCGAGCCTCTCCAATCTCTTATTGTCGTCTGCATTGAATAACTTTCTTGATTCGTAGCTTGCGGATAACTGCGCGGCCAGCTCAGAAACCTCGCGCGCGCGCCCCAGATTCTCCTCGTATCGCTTCTTTTCTTCCTTGAGAATCATCTTCGTGCGCATCTCGTTTTCAGGTGAGCCGAAGCGGGGATCTGAATCCTTCTTTCCCGGATTAATCGTGCCTTCGCCGGGGTTGGGTGGCGTCTTTCCCTGGGGTAGGTTCTGGCCGAAGGAATACGACGCGAGAGCAAAAATAAACGCAGCCGCTAAAAGTGACTGCGTCAGATACGACCAATACCGACTCTGCATCGTCGACATAACCTTCCCGCTGCGCAATCGTAACTGAACGCTTGATTCTGCTCAAGCAATGAACACGCTGTTGTGACGACCGATGTGGGGGAGATCGTTGGCTTGGCTCTGAAAAAGTTTTCGCTGGCGGCGGCTAAGGAACTTTCCCGGGGTTCTTTTCAGTGTTGAGAAACTCTTCGCCCTTAGCGGGAGCTGGCCGTCCAACGACCAGGGTCTTCGAAGCCGGTGCTTCCATGGGTGGCCGCGCGGCTCCGGGAAAGGCTTTGAAAGCGATTGCGGTTCGCGTGTCTCCGGCCAGAACCTTGGAAAATGTGGCGGAACTGTAGTCCTGCACCGCCACTTCCAGACTGTAACGAGTGCGGCCGTCGGGGGCCAGTTCAGTGGCTTCCGGAGTTACGACCCGCGTTTCCAAACCGCCGCCGCTGCGCTTTCTGAGTCGGAGCTCGACGGCCACATTGCGCAGTGTCTCGCCGGAAATATTGTGAATGGTCCCGCCGAGCACGCTCTTTTTACCCTCGACCATCGCGTCATCAACGAGTACTTCGACCTTCGGGGTGGCCTTCTTGATATTCTCCTCCGCTGACGCCGCCGCAACCTGTCGTTCATGTCGCTTGCGCAGAAAAAGATAGCCGCCAAAAACGCTGCCCGTAAGCACAACTGCGCAGAGAACACCAACCAGCAGGCGACGCGTGTGCCGTCGCTCTTCCTCTTCGAGAGGAATCGGCTCAGTTTCTAATTGATTTAGGAGTTGCATTAATTAATAGTGAGTTAGGAGTCACGTCGACAGTCACGATTTTAGTCATCGTGTTGGCAACGGTCGCAGATAGTTTCAAATCAAGTTGTCTGGAATTCTGACCGGTCGAGGGGGCCGCGCCAGTGATATTTTCGATCAAAGCTGCAAGAAATTCCTGCTCGGCAGCACCGGTGCTCTGCAAGGTAATCCACTCAGCGCCGCCCGGGCCGTCGGTGCGTCCCTCGATTTTTGCGTTGATCGAAACGTTCGAATTGATACCGTCGATCGGCTGCACCTCAACCGTGATTGTGTAACGCCCGCGCGTCCAGTTTCTGGCGTCGTCGGTGACGATGTCTCCATAGTGATTCAATTCCGACTTGGTCACGACCGCACCTTTGATAAAGGTGTAAGGCTGGCTAACGATAATGCCATCGCCGGGTTTGGAAGACGCATCGTCGACAATTAATTTGCGATCGCGCATTACGTCCGCGACTGCTTTCATCAGGACATCTCGACGCGCCGTCATCCGGTAAGGATTCGGCAACAACACCCGCGCCGGTGTCTTCTCTTTGCCAAAATTAATTCCCGAGCCCGTAGTGCCAACATCTGTTTTCGTTCCATTGTTAGCCGGCGCTTTGTTTGTG
>DATISD010000042.1:0-5475 GCA_035469005.1 Pyrinomonadaceae bacterium
ATATCGAGTGAAACTCTTCGCCTTCAAAGACTAGGTAATAAGTACTTTGACGTCGGGACTGGTGAGCACTAGCATTCGCGTGGTGATGATGAGAATCGCACAAATCGAAGGCCTGACCCCATCGCCCACTGAAAATAGCTCATTCAGTTCCGGATAAAATTTTGATCAGCGAACTTGCGAATACCGATCGGGGGATTACGCGATCGAAGCCAGCCTGCTGCGCTTCGCGCTGAAGCTCTGTTTGCACGTGGGAAAAGAAGCCCAGAAGAGGAATGTGTCTGGTTTCTTCCTTCGCTTTCAGTCCCCTGGCCAATTCAAACGGGTCGATTTTTTGCGAGTGAAGATCGCAGATGACCAGCGATGGAACGTCGCATTGAATGATCTCAGACACGCCATCCGCGCTTCTCGGAAATGCAACGGCCACGCCTACCTGTTCCGCCGTGCCGCGAATCTTTGAGGCGAAGAAGATGTCGTCAACAACTGCGATAATGCTTCTAGCCATATGGTTCGGTCAGATGCCCGCCGTAAAGCAGGACGGGTGGGAAGAGCAGCCTTGCCCCGACGGTTGGGCTTCTTACACTTAGCTCCAAACGAGTATTATCTCGAGCAAATGAGTGTGTCCACCGACGGAATCGAAATTGGAAGCCGCACATCGAGCGAAGAGGCTGAACCGCGATCGCGTCTGGTGCTCGCTTCCTACAACATTCGTTACGCGGTGGGACGGTATCTGATCGCGTCCGGCTTGCTGCGAAAGATTGGTTACAACTTTCCCGCTGACCGAACCGAAGCGATAAAACGAAACCTTCGCGTCGCGGCCAGGATCTTTTCGAATAATGAACTGCTGCCGCCGCCCGACATTCTAGCACTGCAGGAAGCGGATAAAGAGACCGGTCGTGCGGGCAAACAGCACGTCGCGGCACGTCTGGCTGATGAGCTAGGCGTCGCCTACGCTCACGTCGGCGCAGGATTGCCGCGGGGAATAAAGCCAAAACAGCGCGAGTGGTGGCTGAACTTTGAAGAGCAAGTTGCGATCGATGATGAAGGCGACATGGGTGTCGCGCTTCTGAGCCGGGTGCCGTTGAGCGACGTGCAACGAATCGATTTGCCGTGGCACGATTGCGCGTGGCGGCCTCGCCTGGCGATGGCCGTAACGATCGTTCTGAGTGAGGAGAAACTTCGTCTCTTTAATGTTCACATCGATCCGCACGGACCGCTCGACAATCAACATCAGCAGACCGAAGCTGTCTTAGAGCTGGCGGAGAAACACCATGGGCCGGTGGTCATTCTCGGGGACTTCAATACGCTGTCAAAACAAAAGGCAGTTGAGATCAGAAAATTGTTGGAATCCCATGGCTACACGACTCCCTTTCCGACAAGTATTCCCACCTGGCGCGGCGCCGGTCTAATCAGATTTCACGCGGATTGGATTTTCGTGAAAGGGGTGCGCGTTAATCGTTGGGGCGTCGCCAGGCCTTTGAACGTTTCGGACCATTGGCCGATTTGGGCGGAGATCGAAACCGGTACGCACGCCTCTGGCGTGCCCGACGGAGTGCAGCACTCCGGAGGGGTGCGTACCTAAAATGACCAGGATCACCAGCCGCGACAATTCCCTGCTGCGCCACGCGCGGGCCGTGCGCGACGGCAAAGATACCGAATCGATATTCGTTGAGGGGTTACGCCTCTGTGAAGAAGCGCTTCGCTCAAATCTCAAAATCGAAGCGGTCATCTACTCAGACCACATCGCCAGGAAGGATCGTGCCGCGCAGCTGATCTGTGAGTTCGAAGAGGTCGCGACAAAGTGTGCGTCGGTCAGCGAGAAGCTACTCGCCTCAATTTCTTACACAAAAACTCCCCAGGGAATAGTCGTGCTGGCGTCACGTCCCAACCTCACCGAAGCAGATTTTGCTCGTCGTCAAAAGGACAGGCCGTTGTTAGTCATCCTGCACCGGATCAACAATCCAGTGAACCTTGGCGCGATCCTGCGGACTGCAGAGGCCGCCGGCGCTACCGGCGCGTTGACAACTGCTGGTACCACCGATCCTTTTTCGCCAAAGTCGTTGCGCGGGGCAATGGGTGCGGCCTTTCGTCTGCCGATCTGGACTGAGGTTGATTATGATCGGGCCGCCGAGTGGTGTCGCAAACGCGCCATCCAGACCATCTGCGCCCATGTCAAAGCGACGCGAAGCTACACTGAGATTGATTGGCGCCAACCGACGGCGCTGATTCTCGGGGCGGAATCAGCGGGCCTGTCCGCAGAAGAAATCGCAGCCGCAACAGAGGCGATCAGAATTCCAATGAAAGGCTCGACTGAAAGTTTGAATGTGGCTGTGGCTGCGGGAATTCTGCTCTACGAGGCGCAACGTCAAAGAGGTTAGGGATTTCGAGGACTACTGAACGCGCGGCTCCAACCCGTCCATTCTTTTTTCCACCCGGCGCTGGTCGGCGCGCACCTGCATAACATCAAGTGTCAGGACATCGAGCTTCCGGTTGAGATCTTCGACGCCTTTCCTCACCTCAAGAATCTCTGCCAGAGCGCGTTCCCAAATGGGCTTCGTATCAAGTGCCCTCGCCTCCAACGCTTGCACGCGGCCGTCAATTCCCTCCAGACGGATTTCCACCGTATCCAGGCGCTTCTCAAGGGCCTCGAGCCGCACGTCAACATTATCGAATCGCCCGTCAACAGCATCGAAACGCGCGTCCATCGCATCGAAACGCGCCCCCATGTCAATGAACCGCGCATCCGTCGCATCGAAGCGGGCGAACACTCGATCTTCGAAGGATCGAGTGTCAGGGAGTTCTCGTGTGACTTCTTCGCCCATCAACTTAATCTTAGCAGTCTGGTCAAGTAAGCAATCTTGCAAACGCCTTAATTCAGGCGGTTGGGCTGAATTATCCGCTTTGGTGTTACGATTACGACCCGGTTTCGGCTAGAATAGCGACGAAAATGGCTTGGACAATTTCTATCCGAAGGGCGCGCGTGAACTCGCTTAAGGCGCAACTCGTATCCTGATTCATGGCTGACCAACAAAATCAACCCCCCAAGAGACGCGATACCATTCTACCCGAGCGCATAATGCGCCGGGTGCTTGAAGGCGTCGGCGACGTTGTGGATAGAAAGCTGGGACGCTCAGCCGAGCCTGGCACCGCACTCACGACCGATCAGATAATCCTGCGAATGAACCGGGCGATAGATGGGCGAGTGCGCGATGAAAAAGGAAAAGGCCGAATCGCGCCCCATCATCTGAAGCTGAAGATCGAATGGGGCACACACTCGGAAACTCCGCCGGAAGTTACCAAGCGTCTGGAAACGGAAATTCTGGCCGCCGCTATCGATCACATAAATGACAATCGTTACCGGACGCTTGCCCCGGTCGAGATCGAAACAGAGGTCGATATCTTTACCAGAGGCATTTCGGTCGAACCGAATTTCGGCGAGTTCGAGGAGCAGCTGCAACGAAAGGATTTAGAGCGAAAGCTGGGCAAGCCGATCAAAGCCCCGCACGGCGAGAAAACCGAAATCCCCATGGTCGCTCGCATTACTCTTCCCGAGGGATCGAAGGAAATTGAGTTGATGCTCATCGCCGGGGGCCGTCGCATAAACGTAGGGCGCGGAACGGACAGCGATCTCCATTTGAACCACGCGAGCGTGTCTAAGGTTCACGCCGCGTTGAAGATGGACATACAACATAACCTCCTGGTAGCTGACACAGGTTCGACTAACGGCACGCACATCAACGGTGTACGTATCCCCTACGGCGAGGCTCGCCCAATTCAGGAAGGCGATGTCGTGGCATTCGGCGACGTCGAGGTCCGCCTGCGCAAGATTAATCCATGACATCATTCGCGCTGTTTCTTTTTCAAACGCCAACACCGCAAGCTGTCCCCACGCCTGAGAAGCTGCCTGCCTGGCTAACGCTGATCTATCTGATTGGAATAGGGTTCGTCGGATTGTTTCTGGTGCTTTCGATTTTGCGCGCCTGGTTTAGTCGCGCCCCCGTCGCGCCGACGGCTCCTTCCAGCCTGCCCAAAGACATTCAAAAACGGTTGGGGGCAACGACCACAAATCGAGGACTTCGCGCCTGGCGTTGGCTGTTCGCGTTGGCCGCTATTTTCGTTTTCGGCTTTCATGTCTATTGGGCCCGTTACGCTGCGGATCGCAATCCGAAATTTCAGGAGCTTGGCTATAAAGACCTTCGCAACCGCCGGCTGACTGAATCGACCCTGCGTGGCTGGATCTACGATCGCAAGGGCCGGCCCCTCGCCTATTACAAGAAAAACTCGAACGGTGAAATCGATCGCGAATACCCGATGGATGCAGCTTTCGCCCATATTTTCGGGACGGATCGCGGCGAGCCGGGGCTCGAGCGGGCGCTCTTCGGCACAGATGCCGGGGCCGTGCCTGAAGTTTGGCAAATTATCAAGGGTCAGACCGTCCAACAGAAACTAAATAAGGATTACACACTGACAATCGATCAGGATTTGCAGCAGGCCGTCGTCGAGCAGCTGAAGGGGAATCATGGCGCCGTCGTCATGTTCAATCCGCAGACGGGCGAGGTGCTGGCGATGTACAGCAATCCGTCCTACAGCCTGAAGCAGGTCGACGACGAAGCCGCGTGGATCAAACTGGATAATGACAGGAAAGAGCGGCCGCTGTTGAATCGCGCGACCAATGAGTATTACGTGCCGGGCTCGACGTTCAAGACGCTGATGATGTACACAGCGTTTCGCAACGGAATGGAGAAGACGCGATTTACTACGAGCGGTGGATTTTCGCCGCCGGGCTGTGGCCGCACAATTACCGACGACAATGGTGGCTGCGAAGCTTGCGGCAACATCGGAATCGATTCTGCTTATCAACACTCGAGCAATATCTATTTCTCGTATTTAGGCACCCAATTGGGCGGGGTGAAGATTCATGATACCGCCAAGCTGGTTGGCCTGGGTGCTTACGACAGTTTGAGCGGCGAAGGCCAGGGACGCCGCGAGCCGGAGATTTGGAACGCCAGCAGCAATGCGATCAAGAACGCGATTGCGCCGACCGAGTCGTGGTTGAAAGCCGGGCCGCACTCGACGCGTTGCGAACTGATGTACGAAGGTTATGGCCAGGGATACGCATCGCAAATGACGCCCTTCCAAATGGCCATGTTGATTTCCGTGGCCGCGAACCTCGAAGGCAGGTTGATGAAACCCAAGATCGAAATGGATCGACCTCCTGAAGTCTTCAACCAGGTCTTATCGCGCGACCAGGCCGCCGAGATCCGGCGCATCATGAATTTAGTGACCGAAGGCGGCACCGCAAACAGCGCGATGGCGCCGGTGAAAGCCGCCGGCATCCGAAGCGGAGGCAAGACCGGAACTGCTCAAAAAGCTGTGCCCGTCATCGATCCGAA
This sequence comes from Pyrinomonadaceae bacterium, assembly GCA_035469005.1. Lineage (GTDB taxonomy): Bacteria > Acidobacteriota > Blastocatellia > Pyrinomonadales > Pyrinomonadaceae > UBA11740. The sequence continues at coordinate 5,391 of DATISD010000042.1, forward strand.
AACGGGCGAACCAAAGAAACGCGTGGTTACCGAGCGCGACTTCAAGGGGAAAGTCATTCGCCAGTACGAAGAGATCGTAATGGCC
>DATISD010000043.1:0-9407 GCA_035469005.1 Pyrinomonadaceae bacterium
TCTATCGCGCCCCCATTAAGATCACAATTATAATTTCGTAGGATTGTGATATGGATCACCCGAGAGCTGAGGATCTTGGAGGCGAAAGAAAACGACAGCCGCCAAACGACCTCTTCGAGACTTAGTGGCGCAGGTGCTATAATCTCGGCCTCGCTTTCAATTAACTTTTACTTATGAGTTCCAGCGTCAAAATACCCCGACGCGGCCATCCTTTGGAGGAAAATCATGGCGACAGAAATGAAGCGGTCCGCTAGCGCTACGGATCGAATTGAAGAATTGCTGGGCGACGAAGCCCGCGCCCTTTTGGATCATAAATCGACCACCATCCCGAAAGATCAGATTTATTTGCCGGGACCTGATTTCGTCGACCGAGTTGTTTCGCAATCTGATCGCTCGCCTGCGGTGCTTCGTTCGTTGCAGACCCTGCTCAACAACGGGCGCCTCGCCGGCACCGGTTACGTTTCAATCCTGCCGGTCGATCAGGGAATCGAGCATTCAGCCGGCGCCTCGTTCGCTCCGAATCCCCAGTATTTCGATCCCGAGAACATCGTTAAGCTGGCGATTGAAGGCGGATGCAACGGCGTCGCCTCGACGTACGGAGTGCTGGGAAGCGTAGCCCGAAAGTACGCTCACAAAATTCCGTTCATCGTCAAAATCAACCACAACGAATTGCTGACGCTGCCGAATAAGTTCGATCAGGTGCTGTTCGGGACCGTGAGAGAAGCTCGCAATCTTGGCGCCATCGCGGTGGGCGCCACGATCTATTTTGGCTCCGACGAGTCAACCCGGCAGATTACTGAAATCGCGGAAGCTTTTGCGCAGGCGCACGAACTTGGCATGGCATGTATTCTCTGGTGCTATCTCCGCAATTCAAAATTCAAGACCCCCGAAGGCGACATGCATGCGGCGGCTGATCTAACGGGCCAGGCAAACCATCTCGGCGTCACCATCCAAGCCGACATCGTCAAACAGAAATTGCCGGAGCGAAATGGCGGCTACACGGCCGTCGAGAAAGAACTCGGGAAATCTTACGGCAAGACGAGCAAGCTGGTTTACGAGAAACTCACAACCGATAATCCCATCGACCTGGTGCGCTATCAGGTGGCCAACGGTTACATGGGACGCGTCGGCCTGATCAATTCCGGCGGCGAATCGAAGGGCGCCGGTGATTTGGCGGCAGCCGTCCGGACAGCCTTAATCAACAAACGCGGCGGCGGTATGGGTCTTATTTCCGGGCGCAAAGCTTTTCAACGGCCAATGAATGAGGGGGTAGAACTGCTCAATGCGATTCAGGATGTGTATCTCTCCAGGGAAATTACGGTTGCTTAGTTTAGGCAAGTAAGGAAAACACGCGCGCATTTGCACGTTCTGACCCGCCTCACTATAATGCGCGCGTTTTAATCCCTTCATTTATTTATGCCGGTAAGACTTCAAAAAAGACGTGGTCGGCCGCAAAGGCGTTCGCAATCGCCGCGGCCTCTGGGCGTCATCAAAACAGTATTAGGTGAAATGGCGCGCGTGGCTCTGACCGAGCCATTTATGACCGCCATTGAGCGCCAGGAAATCTATCTGAGACGACTGCCCAAGTCGCTCAACGGCCTGCGGGTCGTTCACCTTTCCGACTTTCATTACGGACCACTGGTAGATCCGCGCCATTTAGAGCGAGCAATCCAAATCGCCAACGACCTCAACCCTGATTTAATCGCCCTGACCGGCGACTACATTTCGCAGGAGCGTGGATATGCGGCGCCATGTGCGGCGCTGGTTGGGCAGTTGCGCGCGCGGCACGGGGTGTTCGCCGTGCTTGGTAACCATGATCATTGGACCGACGCAAAGCTGATTACGGATCTGTTTTGCGCCGAAGGCATCCGAGTCTTACTCAATGAAGGACTACGCCTGGACATTAGCGGAGAGGCTTTTTGGTTGGCCGGAGTCGACGACACAATGGTCGGGCTCGAAGACCTTTCGCTGGCACTCGCCGGTTCACGTGACGGTGAACTTAAACTGCTGTTGGCGCATAATCCCGTAATCCTGCGCCGCGCCTGGCGGGCCGATGTGGATTTAGTGCTAAGCGGACACACTCATGGTGGCCAGGTGACCTTACGGCCTGAGAAGAACCGGTCCGGCCGTCCGCGGCGACGGTTACTCCGCGGTCTGGGCCGCCGCGGTAACACACAAATCTATGTTACGCGGGGACTGGGGACAGTTGTGTTGCCAATACGCTACGGGTGTCCACCCGAAGTTTCGCTGCTTGAATTTAGATCGACACCCTAACGCTGAGTTCGAAATCCCGCTGGGCAGTCGAAATCCGACAAACTGAATTCATCAATGTCCTCTCGGATCATCACCCTGCCAAATGTGCTAACGGTCTTTCGGATGGCCCTTATCCCCGTTTTCGTTTCACTGCTCTTCTATCAAAAATTCCTTTTTGCATTGGCTGTTTTCGTCATCGCCGGAATCACCGATGGTTTGGACGGCCTTCTCGCCCGGCGCTTCCATCAACAATCGCCGCTGGGCCGCATCCTGGATCCAATTGCCGACAAGTTGATGCTGGTCACGTCTTTTGTTGTCCTCTCGATGCGGGGAGTCTACCCAGTTCCAATTCCAAACCATCTGCCGATTCCCTTTTGGGTGACCATCACGGTGATTAGCCGCGACGTTTTTATTCTGGTCGGCGCCGCGGCAATCAACATGGTTACGGGCTTCCGCGCCTTCCAACCCTCGCTTCCGGGGAAAATCAGCACGCTAGTTCAAATCGTGGCCGTGGCCGTGGTGATGCTGGCAGCCCAGGTTCGAGTCGGCACCGGGTACTATCTGCCAACCGTCTATGCTTCCGTCTTCTGCCTCACGCTGTTTTCAGGCATCCATTACATCTTCTTCGTGTCTCGCCTTCTTAACGAAGAGCGTCGATAATCCAAAATAGCCAACCACTCGACCTCAAAACACGTCTAATTCACGGTTGACAATGATACACTCAGATATTATTCTAAGGTCGCAATCAACCACAAAATTGGTTTGAGCAAATAAAAACAGCGGAGTATTTCGAAAATGAGCAAAATTATCGGTATTGACTTGGGAACGACCAACTCAGTCGTTGCGGTGATGGAGGGCGGCGAGCCAATCGTAATCACGAATTCTGAGGGCGGCCGCACCACCCCTTCCGTGGTGGCGTTTGCCAAGGACGGGAATCGACTGGTTGGGCAGGTTGCCAAGCGCCAGGCCGTCACCAACCCTGAGAACACGATCTATTCAATCAAGCGATTCATGGGTCGCCGCTTTAACGAAGTGAGCGAAGAAATCAAGCAGGTCCCTTACAAGGTGCAAGGCTCAGGAAGCGGGGGCGACGTCCGAATTGTCGCCGGCGGCAAAGAGTGGAGCCCACCGGAAATTTCCGCGATGATCCTCCAGAAGATGAAGCAGTCCGCCGAGGATTATCTCGGTCAGAAGGTCGAAAAGGCGGTCATCACGGTCCCGGCCTACTTCAACGACTCGCAGCGCCAGGCGACCAAGGACGCCGGCAAGATCGCCGGACTGGAAGTCATGCGTATCGTGAACGAGCCGACCGCGGCCGCATTAGCGTACGGGCTGGACAAAAAGAAGGATGAAACGATCGCGGTGTTCGACTTTGGCGGCGGCACCTACGACATCTCGATCCTCGAAGTCGGCGAAGGCGTCGTCGAAGTGAAGTCAACGAACGGCGACACTCACCTGGGCGGCGACGACATCGACGAGCGCCTGATCGAGTGGATTATCGAAGAATTCAAAAAAGATCAGGGCATCGATCTTTCGAACGACAAGATGGCTTTGCAACGTCTGAAGGAAGCCGGCGAAAAAGCCAAGATTGAATTGTCGTCAACCATGGAGACTGAAATTAATCTGCCGTTCATTACCGCGGACGCGTCCGGCCCCAAGCATCTGGTGATGAAGTTAACGCGAGCGCGATTCGAGCAGCTCGTGGATCCGATTTTGAAACGGCTGACGCCTCCGTTGGAGCAGGCGCTTAAGGACGCGGCCATCGACGCGAAGAAAATAGACGAAGTGGTGCTGGTTGGCGGCTCGACCCGCATCCCGAAGGTCCAGGAAATAGTGAAGAGCTTCTTCGGAAAAGAGCCGAATAAGAGCGTCAATCCTGATGAGGTCGTGGCGATCGGCGCTGCGGTTCAGGCCGGCGTGCTGTCAGGAGAAAAGACTGACATCCTGCTGCTTGACGTGACTCCTTTGAGCCTCGGCATCGAGACTCTCGGCGGCGTTTCAACGAAACTAATCGAACGCAACACGACGATTCCGACTCGTAAGTCCGAAATCTTCTCGACTGCGTCGGACAATCAAACTTCGGTGGAAGTTCACGTTTTGCAGGGCGAGCGGCCGATGGCTACTGACAATCGCACGCTCGGCAAATTCCACCTGGTTGGCATTCCGCCGGCGCCGCGTGGCATGCCGCAGATCGAAGTGACGTTTGATATCGACGCCAACGGCATCGTTAACGTTTCGGCCAAAGACATGGGCACGGGCCGCGAGCAAAAAATCACTATCACGTCATCTTCAGGTCTCAGCAAGGAAGAGATCGACAAGATGATGCGCGACGCCGAATCGCACTCGGCCGAGGATTCAACCAAGCGCGATGAGATCGAAGCGCGCAACCGGCTTGACGGTCTGATCTATCAGATGGAGAAGACCCTGAGCGAGAACCGCGAGAAGGTCAGCGCCGTAGCTGGTGAAGTCGAAACCGCGATTGCTGACGCCAAGAAGGCGATTGAAGAAGGCGGCGTCGAGCGTATGAACAATGCATTCAATGCTCTGCAGACGGTATCGCACAAGATGGCTGAAGCTCTCTATCAACAGACTGCATCGGCCGGCAGTGAGTCAGCTGCCGATCAATCGTCTGCTGCAGGCGCATCGGCCGGTCAGGGCGGAGGCGACGACAATGTCATCGACGCTGAGTACGTCGATGTCGACGAAGACAAGAAGTAATAGATTGTCGATTGCCGATTTTTGATTGCCGGTTGGTCGCTAACCCCATTCGCTCGGAATTTGTGGCGGGATTCGGGTCGGAGATCAATCGGCATTCGGCAATTGGAAATCGGAATTGTGAGTAATGGCCAAGGAAGACTTCTACAAGATTCTCGGCGTCAAGCGCGATGCCAAGCCGGAAGAGATCAAAAAAGCTTACCGGCGCCTCGCGCGCAAGTATCACCCTGACGTAAATCCGGGTGACAAAGCAGCCGAGGAGCGTTTCAAGCAAATGAGTGAAGCGTTCGATGTGCTTTCTGACCCTAAGAAGCGCAAAGTCTACGATCGCTTTGGCCAATATTCGGAAAATCTTGCCAACGCTGCCGCAGATGCCGGCGCGGGTTCGGCTTACACGCGCGGCGCGCCATTCGATTTTTCGGGATTCGATTGGGGATCGGCTACGACATCAGGCGGGGCGGGCGGCAGTTTTCGCGATATCTTTGCTGATCTGTTCGGCGGCGCCAAAGCCGAGCGCGAACCACCGCGGCCTCAACCGCAGCGTGGGGCTGACATCGAGATGCCTTTGTCGCTGAGCTTTGAAGAGGCGATCACCGGACTCACGACGAGCATCACCGTCAATCGATCTGAACAATGCTCGCGTTGTCATGGCGCCGGCGACACCGGTGGTTCGGTCGTGATTTGTTCGACCTGCAAAGGCACGGGCCAGGTGCAACGGACCGGGGGGCGTTTACGTTTTAGTCAGGAGTGCCCCGACTGTGGCGGCAGCGGCAAGCGGCGGCCCCCGTGTTCACTGTGCAAAGGCAAGGGCACGCTGGCAAAAGCCGAAAACGTGAAGGTGCGTATTCCGGCAGGCGTCGATACCGGCTCGCGGGTGCGCATTCCCGGCAAGGGCGAGGGCGGGCGGCTGGGCGCTCCTCCAGGCGATCTCTACATCATCACCAACGTGGGCCGTCATCAATACTTCACGCGCAAGGGCGACAACATCTACGTCACGGTTCCGATCACCGTGCCGGAAGCAGCGCTGGGCGCGAAGATCGAAGTGCCGACGGTGGCGGGCAAAGCGCAGTTGCGGATCTCGCCGGGAACGCAGTCGGGTCAAAAGTTTCGTTTGCGCGGCCGCGGCGCGCCTTCGCTGCGCGACGCCAACGTTCACGGCGATCAGTTTGTCGAAGTGCAGGTTGTTTTGCCGAAGGTAATCTCGGAAGAGACGAAAGAACTGCTGCGCAAGTACGCGCAGATGAATACCGAGAACCCCCGGGTCGCAATGGGACTTGAGTAGGAATTGCCGATTTCCATTTTCCAATTGCGATTTTTAGTTGTAAAGGGATTGTTACAAAACACGCCAATTGGCAATCGGAAGATGAAGCGTCGAGCCAAGACATTCACCATCAGCGCCGTAGCGGAAGAGTTTGACGTGCATCCGCAGACGCTGCGCCTCTACGAACGCGAAGGCCTGCTGAAGCCTTCGCGCTCTGAAGGCAACACCCGGCTTTATACTGATGTCGACCTCGAACGGCTCGAACTTATCCTGTCACTGACACGTGACCTCGGAGTGAACCTCGCCGGAGTCGAAATCATCCTCAACATGCGCGAAAAGATGGATGCAATGCAGCGTGAATTTGAACGCTTCTTCGATTATCTTCAGAGTCACGCTGAAGAACTCTCGCATTTCACCGAAGCACCACCGCCCGAAGCCGGCGCGCTGGTGCCCATCAATCGCATCAATCGTCCCATTTCCGCCAAGCGTCGGGCCGCGACCAGCAAGTCTGGTCGTTGATAATGATTTTGCAGCGTGGTTGGTACGTCGCGGGCCCTAAAGAGTTAGGCCAAGTTGGCAATTTTCCTGCGCTTCAAGTCGCTTGACTCGCTTCATCTCAGTGCTAGAGTGTGCGCCCTGAATTCGGCAACCAGTCTCGATTCAGCACGCTCCCGATGCCAGCATCCAGACGACTGATTTCCCCTTCTTGCCTTGCAGCGATTCTAACCTTTCTGCTGCCAACAGCCGGCGCTCAGGATCTCGACAACGTTACCATTAGCGGCAAGGTCACGGATCAAATTGGGGCCTTGATTCCCGGAGCGACCATAACAGCCAAGCTCGTCGCCACCAAAGCTGAACGCACAGTCGTTGCGGACGCTGATGGAAATTACAAATTGATTCAGCTTGCGCCCGGAATCTACAACGTCAAAGCATCGTTTACGAACTTTGCCGGCGAAGAGAAGACAAATCTCACCACAATCGCCGCGCAGAATGTTCAACTCAACTTCGTGCTTAAGCCAGCCGGAGTCAGCGCTGAGGCCGTAGTCGTCAGCGCGGCCGATCCCGTTCAAGTCGACACGACGCGCACCATCGTCGGCGGCACGGTAACTGCGCACGAAGTTGACTCGCTGCCGAACAACACGCGTTCACCGATCGATCTGATCTTCACGCTTGGGGGCGTCAGCGAAGAAGCGCTTTCGAATCGTGACCTGGCCGAAGACCGCGCCGCGGCGCGCGGCACGCCGGAAGAAGCCGGCTATTTTTCAATTTCCGGCGCGCCGGCCTACTCCAACAATATTACGATCGACGGACTCGATAACAATGACGACCGCGCCGCCCGCGAACGGTTCACGCCTTCTTTGGAAGCGGTCGAGGAAGTTCAGCTCATTCGCAATCAGTTTGCGGCCGAATACGGAAGGGCCTCAGGAGGCCGGCTCAACCTGCGAACGCGCAGCGGCGCGAGCAAATTCCACGGTCGCGGCTTTTACTTCTTTCGCGATGAATCACTGGATGCGAATACCTGGAAGAACAATTCGTTGGGGCTGAAACGTTTGCCGTTGCAGGAACACGACCCCGGCTTTACCTTAAGCGGCCCAATCTTGATTCCCAAACTTTACTATGGCCAGGGGCGAACCTTTTTCTTCACGGCTTACGAATACGATACGTTGCTCGATTCGACGCTGGTCAACACCTTACTACCGGTACAACGAAATCCTCTGTTCGCTTTGCCGGCGCCAACCGATTTGACTAATCAACGGAGTGAAAACGTGACCGCGCCAGCGCTCAGCGCGGCCGTCGCACCGTTCATAAGTTCGATCAGTACACCTTCGCGCAATCACATCTTCACGACGCGCGTCGATCACAAATTTACGAGCATGCACAACGGCCAGATTCTTTACCAGCTTGGCCGGTTTACGAATCTGCGGCAGTTCGGCGGCGGCAATCGCCTGGCCGAAGCGCTGGTTGGGAAGACGCGCAACTCAGACGCAATTGCTTATTTGGACAACTATGTCCTCTCAGCGAGGGCGGTTGCGGAAACGCGTTTTCAGTTTTCGCGTTTGGCGCCGGCAGTAATCGCAACGGGCGGCAAAAATCCGCCGGTCGTCCTGATCGGAATCAACGATCCGTTGAAGCTCGTTACGGGCACGCTGGTGGCCGGCAGTTCAACCAGCGGCGCGACTGATCGCAGCGAGGACCGTTTTCAATTTCAGGAGGTGTTCAGCTATGTCAACGGTAGTCATTCGCTCAAGTTCGGCGGCGACATCCAACGAATCAAATCAACGTTCATCGATCTCCGAGACGCGTCCGGCACCTGGGACTTTGACAGCGCCGGAGACTTTCTCGCCAGCACGCCCAGCCGCTTCAGACAAAACTTTCTCACGACTTCGACCCAGCGCAATACCTACATCGGAGTCTTTGCGCAGAATGAATGGCACATCAAACCGAACTTCACAATGGGCTATGGTCTGCGTTATGAAAATGAAAGTATCGTTCACGATGTAAACAATTTCGGACCGCGCGCAGCCATCGCTTACGATCCATTTAAGGCGGGCAAGACCGTAATTCGCGCAGGCGCCGGGATCTTTTACAACCGCGCGCTGCTGCGGACGATTGACGATTTTACACTCGGCGCCCAGCAACGGTTCTTTGATACCAGCACGTTGGTTGATCCGGTCACCGGCAAGCTGATGACAGCCGCTCAACGAGGAGCTTTCATCGCCGCTAATCTTCGCTTTCCACAAACCCTGTCCACCGATTCTGCGTTGGTCACACAATTTGGAGTGTTGAATTCCGGATTTTCACGCCGTCTGGATCCGACTTTAACGATTCCTGAAAGCTATCAAACAAACATCGGTGTTGAACGTCAGATTGGGAAGAAGCTGGTCTTTGAAGCGAATTACACCTGGAATCGGGGATTGCATCTTTGGCGGGAATTCAACGTGAATGCGCCGCGATTGCCGAACGGTTTTAGCAGTTTCACGAATTACCTGGCGTCTCAGGACTTTACTAACTTTCTTAGCGCACCCGGCGGTGTTCGGCCGCTGCTAAACACCTCAACCGCCGGCGACCTGGTGCGATTTGTCGTGACGCCTCCCGATCCGGAAAATCCAAATTCGGTCATTCGCGTCATTGAGTTCGGCGTGCCAGTCTCGCTGATAAATCTGAATGCGTTTACCTC
>DATISD010000044.1:0-2212 GCA_035469005.1 Pyrinomonadaceae bacterium
GGCCATTAATACACCAAACCCGACTACGCCGGCCGCCAGGACTGACAGCGGCCAAAGAAACCAGAGACCGTTGAAGCGAACCAGAAACAATAACAGCAACCCAAGGATTACCGAGATTAATGCGTTGAGGGCCTGGCCATAGAATCCAATCTCGCGAACGGCAGGCGCAACGTGAATAGTCCTGTGGCTCCAGGGCTTACGCCGCTGTGTGTCGTATTCCCGGCGGGCGCCTTCGTTGTGCAGAACCTGGTACGCTTCATTTAGCGTTTTCATGTCCTCTTCCGCGCCGCCGCGGTCAGGGTGCCGCTGGTGCGCCAATTGTTTGTACAGACGCTCAATCTCGCGGGGCGAAGCGTCTTCACTCGCGCCGAGAATTGCATAGTAATCAGGTTTTGCATTCAAGATGAGCCGCCATTGTAGAGTCGCGATCGCGTATTTTCAAAGAATATTCTGCCGATGGAACTCACGAGCCAATAACCGAAACGCTTGAGCTCGAATATGGGTAGTGTCCGTTGCGGTTTTTCTTTGCGGCTTTGCGAAAACGCGCAAAGTAAGAAATGACCCGAAGACGGATCGGCTTGGGCTTGCACCGGGGATGCTGATATTTTTGGCGTATGAATCAGCCGTTCGCGCCCGGCGATGATCTGATTTTTCAGCTTGAAAGCGGCTTTGGCTTGCTTCGAGTAATTGCGATCGACGAACGAGAAGGCCAGGCGATCTGGCATCTGACGGCTTATGAAGAGTTGTTTCCGGACGTTGAGTCTGCCGAGAATGCACTTTCCGAGCCTTCGTCGCTTCACATTAGAAGGCCGCACATGGCCTTAACAGAGCGGGCTTTTGAGCGAACTCCCGCGGCTCGGCTCGGCAACCGCGCCGTCAGTGACGATGAGCGCAAGCAATACGAAAAGTGGATTGAACAAGGCCGCGAAGTTTCAGATCGTTCGGCGTTGTTGATGTTGGGACTTCGATGATCAATTGCTGATGATATGACCATGCTTCCAAATCCCAGGCCCCAGAAAATCCGGCGCGCACTATTTGTCACGCTCTTCATTGTTCTGTCCGCGTTATCAGCCTTCGGGCAACGGCGCGAACGCACGGTCGAATCCTGGAAGCCTTTGCATTACGACGTTAATCTGACTTTCAACGAACAGCTCACGGAGATATCTTCTGCTCGGACTGAAATCTCTTTGGAAGTTCTCAAGCAAAACGTGACCAGGATCGATCTTGATTTTGGCGAGATGGCGATTGACTCTGTGCTGATCGCGGGCGCGCCGGCCAAGTTCGATCGCACAAATGAGCAACTCAACCTCACTCTTGCGCGAGCCGCGAACCGTGGCGATAAACTGAGCCTTGCGATCACTTATCACGGCCATCCTAAGGACGGATTGATCTTCGCAAAGGACCGCGACGGCAAACAGTCAGCCACCGGAGACAACTGGCCGAATCGCGTTCATTACTGGATTCCTACACTCGATCATCCCTCGGCGAAAGCGACGGTGTCATTCACGATTTCAGCGCCGCAGCGTTATCAAGTTGTGGCTAACGGCAAGTTCGTCACCACGACGGGCAATGCGGCCACGTCACTTTGGAAATATGAAGAGGCTAAGGCGATTCCACCCTATTGCATGATTGTTACCGTCAATGAAGGAGCAATCATCAACTCCCCCGATAAGACGATAACGAATCTTATTTACAACGTTCCGCAGCGGGATCGTGACTATGCTGTGAAAAGTTTTTCGACGGCGGCCCCCGCACTCGCGTTCTTCAACCAGACGATTGCTCCCTACCCATACGAGAAGCTCGCGCTGATCGTTGCCGAGACGCGTTTTGGTGGCATGGAGAATTCCAGCGCGATTGTTTTCCCGAATAATCTCCTGGCGCCGCGCGGAGGGGAGAAAATGAGCGCGCGCTTCGGTGTGCCAACGCGCATCGAGAATGTTGTAGCGCATGAAATTGCCCATCAATGGTTCGGAGACTCAGTTACCGAATCGACCTGGGCTGACCTTTGGTTGAGCGAAGGCTTTGCTACTTATTTCGCAGGACTATTTATCGAAAAGTACGAAGGAGATGCGGCCTTTCGCGACTATATGCGTGAACAGGCGGAACAGTATTTCAGATACGCCCAACGTAACCACGTGCCGATTCACGACACGATGACGCAGGATTTGATGAGTTTGCTGAACGAGAACAATTACCAGAAGGGCGCCTGGGT
>DATISD010000045.1:0-5135 GCA_035469005.1 Pyrinomonadaceae bacterium
TGACCGCACCACCGGCGAGAACAACGACGTAACGACCTGGTTTCGGGTCACGCTCTGGCGACGGCAGGCGGAAGTTGCGTCCCAGTATCTGACGCGCGGTAAACCTGTCTATATTGAAGGCCGGCTCCGAGTCGAAGAGTATACCGATCGGGATGGCAAACAACGCCACTCGCTGGAGGTGACGGCAACCGACATGCAGTTCATTGGCGCTGCCCGGAGTGGCGACGATGCGGGTGGAACGCAGGCAAAGGCGGCGGCGGCGCAACCGCCTGCCGGACCAGAGCCGACCGACCTGACTGACGACGACGTTCCGTTTTAGTAGGTGGTCTAGGCGGGCGTGACGTCGCTGGTTCCCCACTTTCCCAGTTGGCGCAGCTTCTGATAACGGCGAGTCAGGCGCTCCTCAACATTGAGGGTTGAAGATTCGGCAAGTCTTTCGCAAAGGGTAATGTCCAGGAGTCTGGCTGCTTCATCGTAAGAGTTTTGCGCCCCGCCTTTTGGTTCGTCGATTACCTCATCAACAATTCCTTCTTTTTTCAGATCGGTCGCGGTTAAGCGTAGTTCTTCGGCGGCGCGCGCTGCCTGACTTGAATCCTTCCAGAGAATAGCAGCGCAGCCCTCGGGTGAGATAACCGAGTAGATCGCGTTTTCCAGCATCAGAATTTGATCGCCCACGCCAATCGCCAACGCGCCGCCAGACCCCCCCTCACCGATGACTGTCACGATCACGGGGACGGTTAGTTTCGTCATTTCGCGGAGGTTGCACGCGATGGCTTCAGCCTGGCCGCGCTCTTCAGCATCGATGCCGGGATAGGCGCCGGGCGTATCGATGAAAGAGAAAATGGGCCGGTCGAATTTGTCAGCGAGTTTCATCGCCCGCATCGCCTTGCGATAGCCTTCGGGTTTTGGCATCCCAAAATTTCGAAACTGCCGTTGCCTGGTATCGCGCCCTTTTTGATGGCCGACGACCAGCACGGGCATTCCGTGAAACCGGGCAAACCCACACACCACCGCCGGATCATCAGCAAAACGCCGGTCACCATGAATTTCGTTGAAGTCCTCGAACATCCGTTCGACGAAATCCAGCGTGTAAGGCCGGTCCGGATGCCGAGCGAGCTGGACGCGTTCGAACGCTGTCTGCGGCACTTCTTTTTCGGTTGAATCGCTGGCCATTTGAGAATCAAGCTGACGCGGACGCGGCCACTGCACGCGCCGGGAAACCACCCCAGATTACCTCACAACCAAGGTTTCGCAGGGCCTGCTCAATCTCGGCGCTGCCCTGAACTTTCAGAGACGGATGAGCGCGAATACGAACCGTCATTTCATTGAGAACCATGTCAATGAAGACATCACAATCACCAGGAGACTGCTCGAGCAGCTTCTTCACCTGTTCGTATTGTGCGACTTCATCCTGAGTGTTCGCAAAGTGAATTATGAGTTCACGAGCCTTTTGTTGGACGGCCTGCGTTAGTTCGGTGATCTTTTCGGCAATAATTGTGATCGCGCCTTCGTCGCTGATTTCTGCCTTGCCAACTACCAGAATGGTGGTTTCGTCGCTGAGAATTGAACTGTTTCGCCGGTAGGGTTCGGGCCAGAGAACGCACTTGATGGATCCCGCTTGATCCTCCAGACGAAATATGGCGAACCGATCGCCTTTCTTGGTCGTCTTCAATTGGAGATCTCTGATAAGTCCTGCAATCGTCGCCCGCGAGCCGCTTTCCTGTTGATTAAGTTCGGCAGAAGTCACGGCGCCGAGTTGCCCGATCGTCTCGAGGTGCGCATCGAGCGGGTGGCCAGTGATGTAAAAACCAAGCGACTTCTTTTCCGCAGTCAGCATCTCCATTGGAGACCAGGCAGGTGCGTCCGGCAATCCATCGGTCGGCTCTATATCAACCACTTGCTCACCACCGAAGAGATCGTTCTGGCCAAGCGCTTTTGTGCGGCGCGCCCTGGCCGATCGCGCCACGGCAGAATCGATGGCGGCGAAGAGTCGCGCTCGCCACTCGTTGGTCAAGACCGGCGCCGGTTTTAGAGAGTCAAAGGCGCCACTGCAAACCAGGCCCTCCATGACTCGTTTGTTAATCGAGCCTTCTTCGAGCCGCTCAGTAAAGTCAAAGAGGGACTTGAATGGGCCTTGCTGCCGCGCCTTAATAATCCCGTTGACACTGGCCAGTCCGATTCCCTTGATCGCCACGAGGCCATAGCGAATTGCGCCTTTCAGGGCGGTGAATCCTACATCGCTTTCGTTCACGTCCGGAGGCAGCAAAGCAATTCCCTGCCCTCGCATTTCTTTTGTGTAACGAAACACCTTCGCAGTGTCGTCCACTTCATTGGAGAGTACGGCCGCGTAGAAATGCTCCGGGTAGTGCGCTTTGAGATATCCGGTCTGAAAAGCGAGATAGGCATAAGCAACACTGTGGGCCTTCGGGAATCCGTAGTCGGCGAACTGCGCCATCAACGAGAAGATCTGTTGTGCTTTCTCGCGCTTGATGCCCCGAGCGACGGCGCCGAGAATGAATTTCTGTTCCTGGCGCGCCATCTCTTCCCGATTCTTCTTTCCCATGGCCTTCCGCAGGCTGTCCGCCTCGGCCATGGAGTAGCCGGCCAGCTTCTGCGCCAACAGCATTGCTTGTTCCTGGTAGACGATTACGCCGTTGGTGCTGTCCAGAATCTCCTTCATCTCCGGGACGATGTAGCGAACGCTCTTCTTACCGTGATGGCGCAGAATGAAATCGTCGACCATCCCTCCATCGATCGGACCCGGCCGGTACAAGGCGTTAAGCGCTGACAAATCCTCGATACTGCTCGGCCTCAGCTTGCGACAGATGTCCTGCATGCCCGATGACTCAAACTGAAAAATGGCATCTGTTCGCCCTTCAGTAAACAGTTGCATAGTTTTTTCGTCATTAAGCATTATCTTGGACCAGTCGATCTCCTCGCTAAGCGATTGCTTTATGCTTTTTAAGCAGTCGCTTATAATGGTCAACGTGTTAAGCGCGAGGAAATCCATCTTAAGCACGCCAACCTTCTCGAGGTCGGTCATTTCGTACTGGGTGGTAACTTCGTCCTTCCCCGAAACCGCGATGGGAATCAGTTCCTGCAACGGCTCAGGTGTTATCACGACCCCCGCGGCGTGCACCGAGACGTGCCGGGCACAGCCCTCCAGTCGACGAGCCAGGTCAATCAGGTCGCGAACCTGATCGTTCGTTTCCATCGTCTGGCGCAGTTCAGGGACCTGTTGAATCGCCTGTTCAATGCTGACGTTGCGGCCGCGAACTGGCGGCGGAATCATCTTTGAAATCCGATCGACCTCGGCGTACGGCATGTCCAGCGCTCGGCCGACATCCTTAATCGCTGCCTTCGAAGCCAGCGTCCCAAACGTCACGATTTGGCAGACCGAATCGCGGCCGTAGAGATTCGAGACGTGATTGATGACCTCGCCGCGGCCACGAACACAAAAATCAATATCGATGTCCGGCATCGAAATACGTTCAGGGTTCAGGAAGCGCTCAAAGAACAGGTTGTACCTGAGCGGGTCGATGTCCGTTATTCCCAAACAGTAGGCGACCAGAGAGCCGGCGGACGACCCACGCCCCGGACCGACGGGAATCCCGTGCTCTTTTGCATACTTAACGAAGTCCCAGACGATGAGAAAGTAACCTGCATAGCCCATCCGCTTGATGACTTCAATCTCGTGCCATAAGCGCTGTTCGTAATCGCTGAATGGGTGCGTCAGCTCCCCTTTAGCGGCCTCCAGGTCCCAGACGCGAGCCTTGCGCGTCTGATAACCCTCGCGCACCGTCTTCTCAAAGAATTCGTTGGCCGATAGCCCTAAGTCGGATGCAGGAATGGGATAGTTGGGCAGATAGTTGATGCCCGTCGGCAACTTCATCTCGCAGCGCTCAGCAATTTCGACCGTGCGTTGCAAAGCGTCCGGGAGTTCGTCCCCGAAGATTTGCCACATCTCCTCCGGAGACCGCACATAGAAATTCGGCGTGCCGTAACGGAGCCGGTTCTGATCGCTCACGGTTTTCCCGGAGCCGATACACAGCAGCAGGTCGTGGGCGCGCGCGTCATCAGGCAACAGGTAATGCGCGTCGTTCGTCGCGACGAGCGGAATGCCGGTTCGCTTTGAAAGCTCAACCAGAGGTTTGCGTATGCGCGCCTGCGGCTCGAGGCCATGCTCCTGAATCTCGAGGAAATAGTTTCCCTTGCCCATTATTTCCTCAAACTCCAGGGCCGCGGCGGCCGCATCGTCGGGACATTGTTTCGCCAGCATTGCCGACGGAACACCGGACATGCACGCGGACAAAGCAATCAGCCCTTTGCTGTGTTGGGCCAGCAACTCTTTGTCAATGCGGGGCTTGTAGTAGAACCCTTCGGTGAACGCCTTTGATGTGAGTCGCGAAAGATTCCGATAACCCTCGTAATCTTTCGCCAGTAGGATCAGATGAAAATTCGCTTTTTCTCCCCCGACGGTGCGGACTGATCTGTCCGCTCTGTTGGTGGAGGCGACATAAGTTTCGCAACCGATGATCGGTTTAATCCCGCGCTCTCTCATTGTGTTGTAAAAAGAGATTGCGCCGTACATGTTGCCGTGATCGGTCATGGCACAGGCCGTCATGCCGAGTTTTTCGGTACGCTCAGCCAGCGGTTTTATTTGGATTGCGCCGTCGAGAAGACTGTAGTCGGTGTGGAGATGTAGATGGACGAAGCCCTTGTCCTGCATGATGAATAACTCTTGAAAAGAACAGCGCGGGAATTCTTCTCTGTTCAGGAGTCACACTATATCACGTGTGCCGGAACGATCAACTTAACAAGATGTGGGACGGTATTTATTGGCTTTTGAAAGACGCGGATGACCGCCGGCGTAGCCCCCGGCCGCGCGGAGCGCATGTGGCATCGAAGCTGGGGCGTAGCCACATAATCGAGAGCACGTTAATTCGTTGAGCGCGCGAGGCGGGCGATAGCCGATGCAAACAATTTGCGTTGACAAGCATGCTAGCCTCAAGCCATGCCAGAGTCCTATACTAATCTCCTTTTATTTGATGTTTTGGTCTCGTGCACTCCGCGGGCTAATTGAGTGAGTGCGCGGAGCGCACGATAGCATAAAGCCTGGCGCGCAAGCCCCAGGA
>DATISD010000046.1:0-6867 GCA_035469005.1 Pyrinomonadaceae bacterium
CGTTTTCCAGCGCGGTGATACACAAACACTCGCCGCCTATCTGTGGCCGCTTCGACCGCGCGATCGGACCGGCGATGAAGAGCGCGTGTTTCAAGTCGAACCCGATAGTCAGATCCTTACCCGGTGTCGCTGGCAGCCAAATCGCGCGGAACATCCGACGCTGCTGATGTGGCACGGCATGGAGGGCTCGACCGCGTCGGCTTAAATGGTTTCTACCGCTGACAAAGCCTTCCGGGCCGGCTTCAACGTGGTGCGCGTGAATGTCCGCAACTGCGGAGGGACTGAGCATCTATCGCCGTCGCTTTATCACGGAGGGTTGACGCACGATGCGCGCGTAGTGATTGAAGAACTGATTCATACGGATCATTTGCCGCGTCTGTTCGTTGCCGGATTCTCTCTGGGCGGCAACATGGTTCTTAAGCTCGCGGGTGAGTACGGAGAGAATCCTCCGGACGAAGTGCTTGGTATCTGCGCAATTTCGCCGTCGGTTGATCTGCGCGCCAGCACGCTCCATATGGCCCAGCGTCGCAATTGGATTTACCACCAGGATTTTCTCAGGCGTTTAAAGAACCGCATCAGGAGGAAGAGAAAACTTTTTCCCGACCTTTATGACACATCCGGTTTGAGCAACATCCGCAGTATTGAAGAGTTTGACGATCGTTTCGTCGCGCCGGCGTTTGGTTTTGCCGACGCGCGTGATTACTACGCGAAAGCGAGTTCCCTGCCCTTGATCAGACACATCCGCGTCCCCACACTGATAATTCATGCCGAAGACGATCCCTTCATTCCGTTCGCTCCACTTCGCGATCCTTCGTTGGCCGCGAATCCTTATGTGCTGCTGATTGCGCCGGAGCGCGGCGGTCATGTGGCCTTTCTCTCAGCCAACCCCGGTGAGGATCGTTTTTGGGCTGAGAATCGGCTGGTGGATTTCTGTCGAATGCTGGCTGATTAAGGTTGCTTCTCGATCTTTTTCAAAATTCGATCGGCGTGATTGCGGGCGATCAGCGGGATGTGTTCGTCGGTCTTCAGCTCGTTAAGTAGCGGCACCAGTTGCTGCGGGTCGGACAGTCCATCGCGCTTCAGCAGAGTGTCCATCTCGTTCAAAAGCTGCGGCGCATTCAAAGGCTGCATCTCGCGCGCCAACTTAATATTGAAAATCAGGATCGCCTGATCCGAAACGCGCCGGTACTCGTTGGCGAGCGCCCATGCTGTTTTGTTGTCGCTCCAGTTGAACTCGGCAGTGCGATGACGCTTGCCGTCGTCCATGCCGATTTTGTATGTGCCCAGGTGTGCGAAGTTCTTCGACGCCTGATAGTTCTCGTCAGAATCCAGAAACCTCAATCCAGTCCAGAGGCCGAAAATGCGACCCAGAGCCGCCGCCGACAGTTCGACCGGTTCGACAATTGGCGTGGGCTCGTTTTTTCTTTCAAAGCTGATGTTGCCGCGTCCCAGCGAATCGTGCGTGATGACAATGTGGTTGATGACGAATTCCTTCTGCGCAAACTCATAAGAATATTTCGTGGCATCCGGCTGCTTCGGTTCTTCGCGACGTTGCGCCGGAGCGCTCGGTGGTGGCTCACGATCGTTTCGTTTCGTCGGGTCCTGGGCCAAACCCGTAAGCGAAGCGCCAAAAATCAGCAACAACACAAACGGCAACCTGAGAGTTTTTTGTTGCATGGAAACTAGTGAAGGTATTGTCCAGATGATCCGAACGGAACGCAAGGGGAGAAGAAATTAGGATGGCGCTCGCTGCGGGCCAGGATGCCCGCGCTCTGCGGCTTACTCGAATTTAACGGAAACAAGCTTGGACACGCCGACTTCTTCCATGGTCACTCCATACAGCGCCCGGGCCGTTTCCATCGTCCGTTTGTTGTGGGTGATAACGATGAATTGCGTGTTGGCCGACATCGAAACGACCTTGTTGGTGAAGCGTCCGATGTTTGCCTCGTCCAGCGGCGCGTCAACTTCGTCGAGCAGGCAAAAAGGCGAAGGACGATAGTGAAAGATGCCGAGCACCAGCGCGAGCGCGGCCATTGCTTTCTCGCCGCCGGAAAGCAGCAGCACATTCTGTAGCCGCTTGCCCGGCGGTTGGGCCACGAGGTCGATGCCTGAGTCCAGTTCGTCGTCGGCTTCGATCAAACTCATTTCGCCGCGGCCGCCGCCAAACAATTCCTGGAACAGCTCGCTGAAGTTCTGATTGATCTTTTCAAAGGCGTCGCGGAAGCGCTCGCGCGACCGGCGCTTAATCTCTCGCAACGCTTCTTCGGTCGCTGCGATCCCACGGGTGATGTCTTCGCGTTGGGTCGTGAGGAACACCAGCCGCTCGTCGGCCTCTGAAAGTTCTTCGAGCGCCATCATATTGACTGCGCCAAAGTTCTCCAGCCGATCTCGCAACTCTTCGACGTGCGCGCGTTGCGCTTCCAGATCAAATTCCGGATCGAGCGTAACTTCCCCGGCAATTTCCTCCAGGCTTTGATTGAGTTCATGGACACACGATTCACGCACGAAATTGACCCGAGCCAGTGCTTCTGCGCGTTGCACTTCAATCGCGGCCCGCGCGTCACGCGAAGCAGCAGCGTTCCGGTTCAGTTCTGCCAACTCATTCGAAAGCAAATCGGCTTCCGCGCGGGCACTCTCCAGACGGGCTGTGGCTTCAATAATCTGAGTTTCTTCGCGCGTCTTTTCTTCGTCGATGGTGATGGCCAGGCGATCGATTTCAGTAATCGAATCCGTCAATTCATCGATTCGACTCGAGGCTTCACTCAGTTCAAGGTGATAACGCGCCACGCGCGAGTTAACTTCTTCGCGCTCAGTTTCGAGCCGACGCAAGTCCGCGCTCGTGGAGCGACGACGTTCGGCCGCCGCCGCGGCCTCGGCCCGCTGCTGATTGAGACCTTCGTTTTCAGTCTCGGCGTCGCGGCGCAATCCTCCGAGTACGCCCAGCCTGTGCTCGATGCGTTCCTGCGTGGCGCGGCGCATTCCGTCCGCGACCGCCGCTTCGGCGTGTGTTTTCGCGCGCCTTTCCTCCAGCTCCTGACACTCCTGCTCCAAACGCTGCGTGTCATCAGCCACCACTCGCAAATGGCGCTCGGCTCGCTCAACATCCTGTCGCAGGGTTTCTGCCGTCATCTCGCGCGCCATTACTTCGCGCTCTTCGCGCGCAATCGAAGCATTGAGCAGGACCACGGCTTCTTCGAGCCCGGTCAGCCGCGATCGCGCATCAGTTACGGCGATTTCCGCTACGGTCAATTCGGCAGCCAACTCGCCGACCCGCGATTCCAACTCGCGCAACTCGCGCTTGAATGTCAGGAGACCCGCGCCTTCTTCCAGCGCGCGGCCGTTGCCCGCGTTGACGAACTGACCGCCGGCAACCCAATCGCCGTCCGTGGTCACGAACATGTCGCCGGTCGCCAGCGATAACGCTGTGGCATCATCAAGCGTATCGACGATGCGCGCATTCATGCGTTCGTGCATCGTTCGTTCGAGAATCAATAACAATTCGCCCGGAGCCCTGATGATGTCAGCGATACGCGGTCCGTCGAGGCCGACCGGCACATGCCGCTGACGTTGGGCATTGGAAACGGCTTCGCGTGTAAAGGTCAATACATCAACGTCGACTTCGACTTCGTCGCTGCCGCCGCGAAGTCCGGTCACCAGGAAGGTCGCGCGCCCGGCGTTATTGTTCTTTAACCAGGATGCGGCCTGGATGGCATCATCCGGTGTCGGCACCAGAATCGATTGCAGCGACGATCCAAATACGCCTTCGACCGCCTGCTCCCATTCCCGGTCAACCTGAATCGCATCCGCGAGTGTGCCGATCAGATGAAAATGCTGGTTCTGATTGGCGGAAAAAGCTTCCTGCACCGCCAGAGAATAGTGAGCGCGCCGCTCGTCGAGCTCCTTGAAACTTTCGAGTCGATGCAGCGCGCGCGAATAATCATCACGCACACGCGTCTGTTCGGCGTCGGTATCAGAAACACGCTCGTGGCCTTCGACAACTGCCCTGACCGCGGCCTCGCGTTCCGTAGTCAGGCCCGCAAGTTTCTTTCGGGCGGCGACAATTTGTTCGTTGAGACTTTCAGCCTGCGAATTTCGCTCAGCATGAGCGGCCGCGGCTCGCTCACCTTCGCGCGCCAGGCCTTCAGCCTGTTGCGCCAGTTTCTGCAGACTGTTTTCAAGTTGGCGCGCCAATTCGTGCAGACGCTCGGCGGCCGCAGTATGCCTGAGAAGTTCCGCGCGCGTGGTTTCGATTTCGTTTTCCGCCTGAAGTACCAGCGCCAGCTTTTGAGCGTGTGCATCCTCAGCCGCGCGTAATGCCTGGATGGTTTGCTCGTTTTCCGCGCTGAGTTGAAACTCGATTGCTCTCAGCCGTTCCAGCTCAGAATCGATCACCACAGATCGCGCGCCGAGCGCCTCAATTTCTTTTTCAATTTCAGTGTGGCGTCTGGTCAGGTCTTCGATCTGTTCCTGCTGATAAACACGCTCGCGAATCCGGCGATCGCGCTGCAGCGCCGCATCGGCAACCGCCGCGCGCACCTGGGCCAGTTCGTCTTCCAGACTCCGGGCATTCTGGGTCGCTAACCTGCTGGCCTCTTCCCGCAGGGCCAAATCGGAAGTGAGCCGTTGCTCTTCTTCGTTCGCCGCATCCAGTTGAGTCTGACTGTGCTCGAGCAGAGCGGTAAGGCTGCGCTCTTCGGCAACATACACGCGACGCAGCAAGTCGCGCAGTTCTTCGCGCAGAATCCGATAGCGCCGGGCTTTGGCTGCCTGACGTCGCAGGCTGTTCACCTGACGCTCAATTTCAGAAATGATGTCCGAGAGCCGGCTGAGGTTCGATCGCGCAGATTCCAGACGAGCTTCGGCCGCGCGTTGCCGCACGCGAAATTTAGTGATACCGGCCGCCTCTTCAATAATCGTGCGGCGATCCATCGGCTTGGCAGAAAGAATCTGGCCGATGCGACCCTGCTCGATGATCGCGTAGTGTCCGCCCGACAGCCCGGTTCCCGAAAAGAGATCCTGAATGTCGCGCAGACGACAGCTACGATCGTTCAGCAGGTATTCACTTTCGCCGGAACGATAGAGACGGCGAGTCACTGACACAGCCTCGCCCGGCGCAAACTCGAGCGCGAGATTGCGGCGCTGCCGCCAACGGCGATGATGTATCGATTTCGGTCTGGACGTATCGTCGGTGGCGTCTGTGGTCGCTTCTACCGGATTAGGCTCCTCGTCTGACCCGGTCGCTACCGCTCCCGGTTCTGACACGTCTTCGTCTGGCGCGGCAAGGACTTCTTCAAAGGCTTCGGTCTGCTCGTCGATCTGCTCGAGGGTAGAATCGATATCCTCAATGTCAGGCTCGCGCTCGACGTACTCGTCGCGCACCAAATGCAGAACGACCTCGGCCATACCGCTGGGCGGACGATTGCGGGAGCCTTGAAAGATCACGTCTTTCATCTCGGTGCCGCGCAAGTGCTTTACCCGCTGCTCGCCCAGTACCCAGGCAATCGCGTCAGCGACGTTGCTCTTGCCGCAGCCGTTTGGCCCGACAACTGCAGTTATTCCATCACCAGTGAAGATGAGGTCAGTGTGGTCCGCAAAGGACTTAAAGCCCGTAATTTCGAGGCGTCTTAGCTTGAACATCGGCAATCCGTCGATTTGATGCGGGGGGTGGCGCCGAAGCTAGCATCAAAGACGACCTACGGGTTTGCAACTATAAAGAGATGCGTACGACATGTCAACAAGAACCTGAGCTTATTAACTTTAAGTAGCGGGAAAGAGCAAGTTTACCGGTTTCGCCTCCGAAGCAGCTTAGGAACCCGCTTTCTGCTCCAGCAGGATATTGATGCCGCGGCGGAGGCCATCAGCATTGGTCGCCTCGTAACGCAATAAGTTTGAGTCGAGGAAAACTGTGGGCGTTCCAGTGACTCCCAGCGACGTCCCGCGCTGAATGTCCGCGCTGATTCGCTGGTCGATTAGATTGCTTTGTAGATCGCTATTGAACTGGTCGACCTTCAAGTTCAATTCACGAGCATAGGATTCGAAAACCGGTCTTGGATCCTCGAGTTCGGCCCACTCTTTTTGATTCCGATAAAGCCGATCGTGCATCTCCCAAAACTTGTTCTGGTTGCGCGCAGCTTCGGCAGCATGAGCGGCCAGCAGCGCGTTCTTGTGCATCTTCATCAGCGGAAAATGATGAAAGACTATCTTCACCTGATCGCCATATTCGATTTCGATCTGCTTCAGCTCGGGATAAAGCTGGCCGCATGGCGGACACTGGTAATCGCCGAACTCTTCAATCACCACTGGTGAGCTTACCTTTACGTTTGGTCTGGTCAGACCAGCGGAATCTTTCGGCGGTTGATTCGTCGCCGGACTACTGGAACCTGCTACGGTCGTCGCGAAAGTGGAATTTGGGTTGGCCGTTGAGCCGCCACGATTATTCCAAAGCACAAACGAGGTGCCGATGGCGGCGGCAAGCACGATGACAATGATGACAAACGGTAAATACTTTTTCATGATTTAAGAATGCACGGCCACGCGTGGCAGTTCGCGTCCGTCACCGCCTTCAGCCGGAGTCGGTACGCGTAAAGGCTCGGGCCATTCGACTGCCGGAATCGAGTCGGGTCCGTAACGACCGTGGCGTCCTTTTGATTTTTCCCGCAGGGCTTTCAAAACTTTCTCGGGTGTAATTGGAACTTCGTCGATCCGCACGCCAACCGCATTGTAAACTGCGTTGGCAACTGCAGGCGGAACCGGCAGCAATGGTCCTTGTCCTACTTCCTTGGCGCCGAACGGGCCGTTAGGGTCGGGATCTTCAATTAGATAAGTCTGGACGTCGCACATCTCCATCGTGGTGGGACTCTTGTATTC
>DATISD010000047.1:0-2176 GCA_035469005.1 Pyrinomonadaceae bacterium
AAGACCTTACCGTTTCTCTCTGACGGGTTCATTGATGCCCTGCGATTCACTTCTGAGAAAGCGCGCGAACTGGGATTGCGCTTCGATTTAACGCTCGGAAGTGGCTGGCCGTTTGGCGGTCCGATGGTGACGATTGATAACGCCGCCGGAAGACTTCGTTACGAGCACGCCAGGATTGAGCCGACGTCGCATTTTGTGAAAGTGCCGGCAATTGGCGCGGGCGAAAAACTACTTGCCGTTTTTCTGGCCCACGTCGAAGGCTCCGGTTTGGATCCTCACAGCATTCACGAGCTGACAAACATCAAAGACGGCCTGGTCACACTTCCCGATCACTCGGCCGGCCAATACGAAGTCCTCTTTTTCATTTCCAGCCGCAGTGGCATGCAGGTTAAAAGGCCGGCGGTCGGCGGCGAAGGGTTCGTGCTCGATCACATGAATCGGGCCGCGACGGACATGTATCTAAAGACCGTCGGCGAACGATTAATGCAGGCCTTCCCGGCGAATCCGCCGCACGCAATCTTCTGCGACAGTCTGGAAGTCTATGGCTCGGATTGGTCCAGCGACTTGCTTGGAGAGTTCAAGCGGCGTCGGGGTTACGATCTCAAACCGTACCTGCCGGCGCTGGTCAACGATTTTGGCCCGGAGACAAAAGCGCTGCGTCGCGATTGGGGATTGACGCTGACCGAATTACTGAACGAGCGGTTCCTTGCGCCCATGCAGGAATGGGCCAGACAGCATCGCACGCTCTTTCGCATACAGGATTACGGAGTGCCCGGGGCGGCGCTTTCCAGTAACGCCTATGCCGATTTACCCGAAGGTGAGGGCGCGCAATGGAAGACCTTGAGTGCGACGCGCTGGGCTGCTTCGGCGAGTCACATCTACGGTCGTGGGGTGACTTCTTCGGAAACCTGGACGTGGCTGCACTCGCCAACGTTTCGGGCCACGCCGCTCGACATGAAGGCTGAAGCCGACCGCCATTTTCTCCAGGGGATCAATCAATTGATTGGTCACGGCTGGCCGTACACGGCGCCGGGGATCGAATATCCGGGCTGGCGATTTTATGCGGCGGCCGTTTTCGACGAAAAGAATCCCTGGTGGATTGTGATGCCTGACGTCGCGCGGTATTTGCAACGCGTCAGCTTCATGATGCGGCAGGGACAGACGGTAAATGACGTCGCCATCTACCTGCCGAATGACGATGCTTATGCGAGCATCACGCCGGGGCGTGATGTGAACCTGCGGGAAATGCTGGCGCAGCGTGTCGGGCGCGATCTGATTCCGCAGTTACTCGAAGCCGGATATAACTTTGATTTCTTTGATGACGACGCTTTCAAACAGACAGGCCGCGTTGAAAAGGGGGCGTTGTGGTTGGGAACTAATCGCTATCAGATCGTCATTCTTCCAAACGTCGAAACGATGCGGCCGGAGACTTACCGGCGTTTGGAGGAATTCGCCCGCGGTGGCGGCACCTTGATAGCCACAGGGCAGACTCCCTCAAAGGCCCCGGGTCTGAAGGCCACTGAAAGCGACCACAGTTTGATCAGGGAGACTTCACAAAGATTATTCACAGCTGCGAACGCGCCGGCTCGTGTCGCCAAAGATCCTTTGGCACCCTTCAAGAATGTGATCGGGAAACTGGCAGCGCCTGACCTGACACTCTCTGCCGGTGCGCGCGACATTGGATTCGTGCATCGCAGGACCAGTGACGCGGATATTTACTTTTTGGTGAACACGTCAAACGCAAAGCAAACCGGGCGAGCCACTTTCCGGATTGCAGGAGTGAGGGCTGAATGGTGGGACCCATTCACCGGAGCTGTTACGGCGGCGAGCATTGAGAACGAGGGTAAAGGCCCTATCGTAACGCTCGAGCTGGAACCGTACGCTTCGCGAGTGTTGGTATTCTCAAAGCGCTCGTTGCCGGCGGTCCGGACGAGCGAAGCAACCGCGTCGCCGCTGACGCTTGATTTGAGCCATGACTGGCAAGTCTCGTTTGGCTCGAGTTCTGCGCCAACTCATTACACTGTCTTGCATTCATGGATTGACGAAGAGACCACACGATATTTTTCCGGTTCAGCGACGTATCGGAAGGTCGTCAACGTTGACAACGAGATGCTGGATCCAAAACGAAAGATCTATCTGGACTTTGGCGAAGGAAAACCAATCACAGAACAGCCGT
>DATISD010000048.1:0-3037 GCA_035469005.1 Pyrinomonadaceae bacterium
CGCTGATTGGTGCGCTTGTGGGCGCCGGTATCGGAGCGCTTGTCACGCGAACCGCCACGACCACGAGTGCCGCCGATACAAGCTACAACACAAGTGCAAACAGCGACCGGACACAGCCAGTAAACTACAACCAGAAAACACCCGAACAGGTAGCCGCTGACAACAGTTCGCAGTTCAGCACTACCGCTGAACAGACCGCGTATCGCGAGGGCTTTGACGCCGGTTATGCGGCCTGCAGCAACGCGAGTGCAAATTATTCGCGCACTGCTTATCAGCCGACTACTCGCTCGACTTATCGCTCGACCCGGCGGTCTTCTAATTCGCGCCGCGTTTATTACGACTACGGTTCAGCGCCACGCGGTCGCAGTTTTTGGCAGAAGCACCGTGACAAGCTGACGCTGGCCATTGGTACCGGCGCCGGCGCGGCCATCGGTGGCCTGATTGGCGGCAAGAGAGGCGCGGGCATTGGTGCTCTGGCCGGACTCGGTAGTTCAGCTTTGTACACGTACAAGATTCGCAAGCGAAACCGCAGTTACTAGGACGGAGCGCGTGAACAAAGCGACGAGACTTCTCTCGGCAATACTCCTGGTTGCGTCAATTGGGGGAAGGGCAGCTTCAGCGCAAGCTGCCCCCCCTCAAAATCGACGCGACTCCACCTTGAAATCGAGCATATCCACCCCAGTTCCGCGCGCCGTGTCCTTCCGCGAAGTTCAGGGCCGCGGCCTTTTGGTGCGCACCTGGATTAATGGAATTGGACCTTTTAATTTCGCCATCGATACCGGGGCGGGAGCGACGCTTATTTCTCCGCGTGTGGCTGAAGAGTCTCGGGTGACGCGCGCGAGCGATAAACCGGCGTCGATCGCCGGCCTCACGGGCACGAGAACTATCGCTTACCACGCCTCTCTGGACAGCCTTGCGATTGGCGAGAACGAAAACTACTTACCGGCCAAAGGCGCAGTCATGATTACGTCCGGTTTGCCGGCCGATCTTGACGGCGTGCTGGACCCGACTGAAGCCCTGGCGCCACTGGGATACACAATCGATATTCCGCGCCGTGAATTTATCGCCTTCGATCCGCGCTCTGAAGCCGTGCAAATGAATCAGGCGCCATTCGAGGGGACCGTTGTCACGTGGTTACGCGAGGCGCACGGGCGCCGCCCATTTGTAATGCTGGACAATGGTGATCGGGCGTTAATAGATACCGGATCAAGTTTGGGACTGGCGATGCGCGATCCGAATTTGAGTTCGCGCTCGGCGGCGGCAAGCGCGCGGGATCTCGGGGGCGGACAAATTACCACTCGCAGAGTTTCAACTTCGACTATCTCGATTGGCTCGCTCACACTGAGAAGAATACCCACTGACCTGGTTTCGGGGACTGAGTTTGACGCGCCTGTCCTGTTGGGACTAACCGCCCTCAAACCCTTTCGTCTTCGGTTCGATCCGCTCCATCGTTTGATCGAGATCGCCGCAATCACCGGCTCGACCCGCAATTAATCCCGGCGGGCCAAGCCTGCGAAAATTTCCCAATTGACATCAGCAGCGTAACTGCCTATTCTCCCGCATTCAGCCCTGCGGTTTACGCCAAATTTTGTTGTCTGGCACGCCCTTTTGTTCTTGCAAGACAACCAAATAATTTAAGGAGAGTTGAATACTCGCCCACGATTTCGCGCGCCGCTTACGCTTTCCTTGTTATGCGCTGGTATAAGTTCCACCTGACGGTGCCCCTAAATTAGAAACACTTTTAATCAAGAAAGGTACCAGGAATGCCAAAAACCAGATTCAATTTTGCAATAGCGACAGGATTGTTGTTGGCCGTGGTCCTGGCGTGTAATGCCTCGACGGCCAATCTCAGCAGTCTGAAAATCGGTAAGGACAAAACCGTTTCGTCAGAGAGCAGCAGCTTTGGTCCGAATGACACCGTTTACGCAGTCGGAACGGTGTCGAACGCTCCCGGCAAAGTCAAAGTAAAAGGTCTGCTGTCCTTTGAAGACGTCGAAGGTCAAAAACCGGGCCCGATACCCGGCCTGGAAAAGACTTTGGATCTTGAGGGCAGTGGCACGGCAACTTACACCTTCACGCCGCCACCCGACGGTTGGCCAAAAGGCAAGTACAAGATTGAAGTGACCCTGATGGACGACTCCGGCGCCCAAAAAGACCAGAAGTCGGGGACGTTCAGTGTGTCGTAGACGCCAGGCCGCGAGGAGGATCTCGTGAAAACCAGATACGTTACGTGCCTGGTTGTTATCTCTTTGCTCGCCGGTCTCACTTCTTACGCAGCAACGAAATGGAGAGATCCTTACATCGGTGAATGGTCCAATGCCCGGGGCGATACGTTAGTCATCACGACAGGCACAATCAAGTTCGGCAACGACAAGGCCGTGAGTTACCACGACATCACGCGCGTAACCAACGAAAAGGAATTCAATCTTCAAGTCACCACTGAAAGTGAGGTCAACTATCTGACGAAATTCCTTCACGTCTCGCTGGGCGAAGGTGACAAATCAGAAGAGATGAAGATGACCTTGTACAACTCGCGCAAGGACATGCAAGCCGGCGAAAACTCGCAGGGCGAAGCCACCTGGTATCGCGACAAGTAAATCTCATTGACGAGCGCCCCTGTCTTTGAATTCAGGGTAATGGTGCAGTTTGAATGTGGCACGCGCATCTTGCGCGTGATTCACGGGCGGGACGCTCGTGCCACCCCGTCAATTCACGGCGACCATTTGGGATCCAGCACCGGATCGTTAGTAATTTGAGTGGGCGTACCTCCAGCAGGGGAACTCACATACAACGCATCAGCTCCGGAGCGCGACGAGACGAACGCCAGCCGCGTTCCGTCCTTTGACCACGTAATTGATCCGTCGTATTCAGGTCCGGTAGTGAGCCGGACGCGGTCACTGCCATCGGCGCGCATAACTTCAACGTCGTAATTCTTTTCCCGCAGCGATCGAAAAGCAATCCGCGTCCCATCGGGTGACCATAACGGCAGGTCATCATCCGCGGGGTCGTTGGTCAGGCGCGTCAGACGACGGCCGTC
>DATISD010000049.1:0-3209 GCA_035469005.1 Pyrinomonadaceae bacterium
GTCGCAGCGCCTGCATCTATTAGTGTTTTCCATTCTGAGTCGTCTCACTCCGCATGATTCGGTCGTAGGTTGTTCGGACTTCCTTCATTCGCGCCACCAGAACATTCGCCAGATCCTCCGGCGTCCGAAAGTTGAGCCGTCGCGCGATGTCGGCAAACGCCGGCTGTTCCGGCGCCGGCAAAGTCGCTGACCGTCCCACGATCAGGCGAAGCTGATGATCGACTGCGCGCAAGAGGCTGTAACCATCCGACAGTGTCTGATGATCTTCCGGGCTAATTGATTCCGCTTCTCGCAATTTCGTCAGCATTCGCAACGTCGTTCGATCTTCGCCATGATCCATTACGTTATCGCGCAACTGCAAGTAGCGCGTGGCAAAGTAAACGTCAAGCATGCCTCCCGGCCCGTGTTTGATGTTGATGCCAGTGCGGGCCGCGGCCTTCTCTTTTTCCAGACGATTGCGCACCCGGCGGGCCTCAGCGCACAGTTGCGCCGGATCAATCTGCCGGGCCAGCTCGTGTACAGTATCGCGGGCCGACGATTCGATTGCCTGAGCAAAATCTTTATTGCCCGCCACGGCGCGGAGTTTCACATACGCCAGCCATTCCCAAATGCTCGCGCGCGTTCGCAGGTAATTCATGAATGAACGTGAGCCAATCGCCAATGGACCTTTCTGCCCGTCAGGTCGCAAACGCAAATCAATCCGGTAGAGATAACCGTCGCGAGTGATACTCGAAAGCGCAGTTATCAGGAATTCGGTCAACCGGCTATACGCAGCTTCATGGGTCAACTCAGCCACAGGCGAGGTGGCCGCTGAGTCGTAAACCACAATCACGTCAAGATCCGAACCATAATCCATCCCGCCGCTTCCCAGGCGGCCGAGGCCCAGCACCGCCCAGAGAGGTTCAGCAGATAACTTTCCGTACCGCCGCTCGAGTTCATGCCGCGCGATCAGCATCGACGCATCGAGACTCGATACCGCCACCGCATTGAGCCAGCGATTCACCTGTTCAATTGTCACCTCGCCTTGAGCGTCGCGCGCTCCTATCTCAACAAACAGCCGCGACCATGCGCGCCGTAGCGCCTCCAGCCTCTTTCCAAACGTAGCCCGACCTAGGTCGGTCGAGACGAATTCGCGCAAATCGATTCGCGGTTGCGACAGATTGGCGTCGGTCGGCAACACCTGAATCAGCGAAGGATTGCTGGCCAGCATTTCGCCGAAAAATTCAGACACTCCGCACACGCGGATGAGCGCGCGTAATTCACTCTCACTAATCGTGAGCGACTTTGTTTCCTTGTCCAATGAACCGGCCACCCGGGTGATCAATGACAATGCCCGGTGTGGATTAAGAGCATGGTCCCCTTCGGTGCGAAGGATTTCGGAAATCGTTTCCGAACTGGTCTCGCCGGGCCCAGCGCTGTATTTGGCGAATATGCCGGCAGCGAATTGAATCGACGCCGCGTCGGCGTCCGGGGCCATGTCGTCGATCCAGGCGGCCCGCGGAACGGGAGCCTGCTTCCAGCTTTCGCTGCGATTGCCAAACACTCGGATGAAAGCTGCGTGGACATTGGTGCTGTGTGTGTTCAGGGCATGGTCAAACTGCGCCAGCGCGTCCCTTCCCGAAAAGTTCATTCGGCGAGCCACCAGCTCGCGTCGCGATGTATCATTCGGCAGTGAATGAGTCTGCAACCCATGCTCCATTTGCAAGCGATGCTCGAGAGCGCGCAGGAAATTGTAGGCATCAGAAAGTTGCCAGTGCTCACTTTCGGTAATCAATTCACGATCGGCCAGACGGCTCAGACTGATCAGCGTGTGCGGCGCGCGCAACCAGGGATCATTGCCGCCAAACGCAACCTGCAACGCCTGCGCAATGAACTCAATTTCGCGAATACCGCCGCGGCCCAGCTTAACGTTGAATCCCTTCTCGTCTCGCTCACGCTGCAAGTCGATTTTCTCTTTAGACAGACGGACGTTTGCGAGCGCATCGCCGACACCGATATCAGGTCGAAACACCCGATCGTTTACCAGCTTCGCGAAGGTTGCGTAGAGACCCGGCGATCCCGCCGCCGCTCGCGCACGAATCAGCGTTTGCAGCTCCCAGTCGTGCGCGCTTTGCCGGTAATAGCGCACGGCCTCATCCAGCGAACACGCCAGAGCGCCGTCGCGGCCGTGAGGCCGCAAACGCATGTCGATGCGATACGACGCGCCTTCTCCGGCCGGTTCACTGACCAAACGTAGTAAGCGTTCACCGACCTTGACGAAGTATTCTCGATTCGAAATCTGACCGCGCGAGCCGCCGGCCGCCGTCATTCCCGCCGCAGAAAACAGAAAGAGCAGATCAATGTCCGAAGCATAGTTCAATTCGCGAGAGCCAAGTTTACCGAGCGCGACAATGCAGAACTCAGCACTGGAGATTCGTCCCTGCGAATCGACAAACTGCGGCGCACCGTAACGATTGTCCAAATCCTGGCGCCCTAATTTCAGCGCATACTCGAGCGTCGCATCCGCGAGACTGGATAATTCTTCGGTAGTTTCCACGACCGTGCGCGTGCGACGAATGTCGTGAAGATAAGTGCGCAGCAACTCGCGACGACGGAACCGCGCCAGCATCACATGGGGATCAAGTTGTGAATTGATTAGCGCGAACCTGCCGAGGGACTCACCCAATTCCTCGCGCGTGCGGACGCGGGTGACGGAGCGCTCACGTTGAAGCCACGAAACGTAGTCAGGATTGTTCTCGAGCGTGGTCGCCAGCAGCGGGCTCCACGCCGCCAGGGTCAGCACATCTGTAAGCAGCGCCGGATCCCGCTGAAATAAGTTCCGGATCGAAGGATTATTGCTGAGCCGATCATAGAGGAGCTGGGCCGCGCGCGGCTCAGGCAGTTGGGCCAACAAGCGCTGAACTGTTTCGTTCGCGGCCGTCACCGGGACATATTACAGCCGGTGACCGCAGCGGCGCAGCAGGCAGAATGAAGTAGTGTCTTGAGTTGCTGTTTCTTTTTGGGCTTAACACCGGGGTCAGGCCTGCGATTTTTGCGATTCTCACCATCACGACTTGAATGCTATTGCTCACCAGTCCCGGCGTCAAAGCACTTACTATTTGGTCTTTGAAGGCGAAGAGTTTCACTCGATATGCGACGAGTTTTGCGTGCCACGAGTAGGCTGGAATTCGGAGGACCGAATAGCTTCAGGCGTTGAGAATCGCACAAAT
>DATISD010000050.1:0-1725 GCA_035469005.1 Pyrinomonadaceae bacterium
TTACGATCAAGCTCCCCTACCCGACTGCCAAGCTCCGGCACAAAAATGTGATGAGCGCCGGGAACATGCCCTTTCTTCCATTCACCGGGCGAACGCACATCGAGAACCTGCAACGAAGACCTGCGTTCATTCAACTCGTGAACGCTCATCTGACCGATTCTTTCCAGCGGAAACCCCGCTGCGTGCCACGCTTTCATTCCGCCGATCAAGTAACCCGCGAATTTTGTGTATCCGGTGCGAACAAACAAACGCAGGATTTTTTCGAGGTCATTATCCTCCTCGAGCACGAGAAGAATTGGCTTTTCTGGATCAAGCAGCCAGCCCGCCCAAATTGAGAGAATCGGCGTGCCGGCAATATTAAGTGCGCCCGCAATGTGACCACCACCAAACGCGAGCATGTTGCGCACATCAACAAGGACGCCAGCCTTCTTGTCGATCGCGTCTTTGAAAGCCTTGGGAGAAAGGCCGGGAACGCGCGGAAGACTTCCAAGCACTTTAGGCCCTTCCGCATTCACCTTCTTCATCAGCGGATAGTACCGGGGCACCGGTGGCGCCGTTTTAATTGCAAAATCGGTGAAGCTTTTTGCGTCAGTGAACTGCAAAAAATTGTTGAATTTTCTTTCGTACCCGATGGTGCTGCTCAACCGCGCGCCGATGTCAGCGCCGCAGGGCGAACCGGCGCCGTGGTTGGGATAAATCATTACGTGATCGGGCAGGTTCAGATAGAAATCGTGCAGCGTGTGGAATTGTTGTTCGGCGAGTTGCCTGGTAAATTTCTCACCTAACAAGTCGGGCCGTCCCGCGGAAGAGACAAAAAGCGAATCGCCCGTGAGCACCGCCCACGGCTCTTCGGGATGATCTGCCTCGGACAGCAAATACGACATGTGTTCCGGTGTATGCCCCGGCGTGTGGCGCGCCGTGACGATCACTTCGCCGAATTCAAATCGGTCGCCATCTTTGATTTTCTCGGGGTTAAAACCGTACTCTGCGCCGCCCTCCCCGCTGGCATAGATTTTTGCCGTTTCCAATCGCGCGCACAGTTCGCGCGAGCCGCTCACCAGATCGGCATGAATATGGGTTTCGAAAATATGCGTGATAATGACGCCAGCGTCGCGCGCCGCTTCAATGTAAACGTCGCAATCAGCTCTCGGATCGAAGACCGCCGCCACGCCTTCGTCATCGTCGCCAACGAGATAAGAAAGCTCAGCGATTCCTTCAGTCTGAATGGTTTTGAAAACGAGTGACATTGAGATCAGTTAAACCGAATGGATGGAGAAGTTCAACAAGATCGCGACACAGAACATCACCGCACCTCGACTTCAATTGGCAGCAGATGATTGATTATGTAAGTGCCGCGATCGGGATCGTGCAATACTGGTTGCGTTCGACCGAGCGAATCGGTAGCGCGCGCAATGAGAGTACGTTTTCCCGGTTGTGACGGTGTCTTCCAGTTGAACTCCCATAATCGCCATGCGTTTGGTTTCGATTCGCCAACCAAACTTGCCTCGTTCCATGTTGTGCCGCCATCCGTACTCAGTTCGACTTTCGTGATTTCCGCATCGCACGCCCACGCAGCTCCGCGGACAGAAACGCTGGTATTTGCCGGCAGGGTCTCGCCTTCGGCCGGATGCGCGATCTCTGCTTTGACCTGTAGTTCAGTTACCGGCGTCAGTTCAGCAATGTCTTCTCCCCTCTGCCAACGTCCATAGTCAGTCCTCTGCCAAT
>DATISD010000051.1:0-3262 GCA_035469005.1 Pyrinomonadaceae bacterium
CGGCCTGATTTGATTTGTGTGGAGTTATCCGATCCCGCGGAGATCGAGAAGTTGCGACCCGGCGATTTTGTTATCGATGCGCGCGGTCGAACTTATTTCAGCAATCAAGCAATGTTGACGCGCTTGCGTCAGAGCGCACCACCGGCGTTTACTGTGTCTGTCGGAAACGTTGCGGCGGCCGGCGTTTACGTTTTGGATCAGAAGTCGCTGGCTGCGTTGCGGGGCCAGTAACTTAGCCGCGGATGAACGCGGATACGCAGGCAAGATCCCACTACTGATTCTCCGGGCTCTCTGTTTTTTTTGTTTGCTTTGTTTTGATATCCGCGTCCATCCGCGTTAATCTGCCATAACTTGACTCGTGCGCAAGCGTCCTCGCTGGCAATCGCCGGCGCTAATGCCAAGCGGCAACCGGGACGGTTGCGCTCCAGTCAACTATGGTCACCAAGCGAACTTCCGCAATATTCTTCTTATGCCGTCACTTGAAGAACTTCTCACGAAATCAATTCCCGAACTGCGCGAGCGGTTTGTTGATCGAGCTCGCCCCGTGCCCAAGGGTTTGGTCGAAGCATTGGAGAATGATCAGCGACAGGGCGCGCACCATCTCGCCAAACTGATTCGCGACCGCTGGCGAAAGAACCGCGTGGAAGGGCAACGGCTTCATAACCTGCTGCGCTTTGAAATTGAGCTGTGGGATCAGGGCTTTAATTTTATCGCCGGGGTTGACGAAGCCGGCATGGCGCCGCTGGCGGGCCCGGTCATTGCCGGCGCAGTAATCCTGCCGCGCAATTACAAATTGAAAAAGCTGAACGATTCGAAACAAATTCTCGACGGCGCCGTGCGCGACGAATTGGCTCAGCAAATAAAATCGGACGCGCTGTTTTGGGCAGTGGGCCGTGCAGAGGTTGAGGAGATCGACACGCTGAATATTTATCACGCTGGTCTGCTGGCGATGCGACGCGCCGTGGAAGGCCTGACGTCGCAGCCCGACTTCATTCTGGTTGACGCTCGTCGCATTCCTCACTGTCCAACACCGCAACGGGGAATTATTAAGGGCGATACGCTGTCAGCCAGCATCGCCGCCGCATCCATCATCGCGAAGACGACGCGCGATGCGATCATGACGGAGTTCGATTCAATCCATCCCGGTTACAATTTTGCAACTCACAAAGGTTATCCGACCCCTGAACACTGCCGGTGCTTGAAGGAGCTGGGCGCAACGTCGATCCATCGCCGCAGCTTCGCGCGCGTCCGAGAAGCCCTCGGCCTCGATCCGATTCAGGATCAACTGTTCGAGCAAAAAGCCGAGGCCGCCGGCGCGAGCTAGACTATTTGGAGTGCGCCGGCAGAGCGAAGCGGCGACGGCGCTTTGGTTTAACTTCTCTGGCTCAACATCATTTATCAAAACAAAATTGTCTAAAGGCGCAAGCCAACAATCCAAAGCGCCGTCGCCGCTTCGCTCTGCCGGCGCGCTGCAAACACTCCCCTACTTGAAACTTGAAACCTGAAAGTCGGAAACTATCCTCATGGGTTTAGCCGAATACAAAAAGAAACGCCGCTTCAATAAGACGCCGGAGCCGGGTCCGGAAGAAAAGACTTCTGAGCTGGGTAACATTTTCGTCGTGCAGAAACATCGCGCGACTCAGTTGCATTATGACTTTCGTCTGGAGGCCGATGGCGTATTGAAATCCTGGGCCGTACCAAAAGGCCCGTCGATGGATCCGGCCGTGAAACGTCTGGCCATGCAGGTGGAAGATCACCCCGTCGACTACGCTAACTTTGAAGGCGTCATCCCGGAAGGCGAATACGGAGGCGGCACCGTGATGGTCTGGGACAGCGGCATCTACGCGCCCGAGAACAATGAAAGCGTTTCAAAAGCATTAGCCAGGGGCGAGTTGAAATTCGCGGTGCTCGGCAAAAAGTTGAAAGGCTCGTTCGTCTTGGTGCGCACCCGCGACCGGCAATGGCTGTTGATGAAACACAAAGACGAGTACGCCAAAGAAGGCGAAGATGTCGCCGTGACGCAACCGTATTCGGTCCTGACCAAACGAACTTTGACCGAAATCGCCGAAGATGAAGGCGGTGTGGTGAAGAAAGCCGCCACCGGCGATCCCAAAAAACTTCCGCCACGCCGCGGCGTCAAGCGACGGAAGAAGAGCGCGAAGAAAAAAGTCTGGCACAGTAAGAAGTAAACACTGCCCTCTCCACGGGAGAGGTTAGGCCAGGGCTTAGGCCTGTCAGAGCAATTATTATTTCTCGTGGTCAGTATTCGCCGAAGGGCCGTTAGGCCCGGCATATTTGTAGAACCCGAGCCCATTAATTAGAAAGGCCCGTAGGGCCGGCACATTAGAATGTCGGCCCTACGGGCCTTTCAAAATATCCTTCTCCGTGGTTACTACAAATATGCCGGGCCAACGGCCCTCGGCCACTGCGCGAGTCAGCACTATCCAAGAATCAGTAACTGGTAATTGGCTCAACCCGCTTCATCCGCGACCCTTCTCCCAAAGAGCAGAAGGGAGACGTACTTTCGTCTAACTCTACGCCAGCCGTTGAATTCTCTCGCGTTCCTCAGGTCGAACCTGCCTGACCGGCTGCAGTCCGCCATCGTGCAACAGGTCGGCAAACAACGCGCGGTAGTGCAGCATCGCTTCACGCAGTTTCTCCATCCCGACGTCTTCACGCTCATTCCGCGCGACGATGTTATGCGCGAGACGATAATTTTGCGCGACCGCCGGATGATCGACTGAAACGTCCGCGACCCGCTGTTCAAAGTCCACCACCGGATAGCCTCGAACCTTCATAACCACTTGCACGAGCGCGTCCGCATGAACTACTGCCGCTGTCGGATCGTCTACGAATTCCGCCTGAACCCTTTCCCACTCGTCGGCGAACTCATTTCGTTGCTGAGCTGTAAGTGGCTGGATGTCCAGTTTCTTGACTCGTCTCTCGCGTTCCAGCAGCAAGTCCTCGGCGCGAGCTGCATCGCCTTCGGCGCGTGCCATGCGATTGTATTCAGGCCCAAACTTCGAACGAAGGTCTTTCGTCCGTCGCTTCCTCGTGGTAAGCCAGATCGCCACCCCGATAGCCACGATCACCGCGGTGGCAAAGAAAGCAATAATAACGACCGTCGTAATGTTCATGTGTACCTCCACAGATTGTTTTGAAATCGTTAAGGCAATACCCAAGCCATTCCAAATCAATTTCACAAAAGGTGTTGTTACGCGATTAGCTACGCTTAGTCGGTGGGAATGTTGATGTGTTTCCG
>DATISD010000052.1:0-2197 GCA_035469005.1 Pyrinomonadaceae bacterium
AGCGACGTTAACCAACTCGGGATACTGCGGCGTCATTTCGATCTGATTACGAGAAACAAATTGCGCTTTGCCGTTGCGGACGAAGCAGACGGATCGAAAGCCATCCCACTTGGTTTCAAAAATCCAGTCAGGATCGGAAAAAGGATCATCGACCAGTGTAGCGAGCATGGGGTGAATGACGCTTGGCATGCGCGTCTTGCGCGCCGCCGGACAGGGCTCCCCCAGGGCCTTCTGTTTGGCTGTATTCTTACGCGTCGCAGTTGATCTTTTTGAGGTCATGTTGTGATGAAGTCAGTACCGGGAGCGGTAGCGACCGGGTTTCCGCCGGTTCCCGCCGATCAGATATCCTAACCAGACCCGGTCGCTACCGCTCCCGGTACTGACCCGCGTCAGTATTACCGCGTTAGTCTAAGAGCGACTATGATCAGCAGCAAGCGCGCGCAACTCTCTAGTCCGAAACCCTTCAAACCAACTAAGCAGCAACTCGCCGACGCTGCGGGCAAGACCCTGCCCGACGTGATCGCCCCGAATTTGCGAGTCCTCTTTTGCGGAATCAATCCCGGGCTATACACCGCGGCGGTCGGCCACCACTTCGCACGGCCCGGCAATCGCTTTTGGCCGGCGCTCTTTAAGTCGGGATTTACCGATCGACTGCTGTCGCCGTTTGAGGAGCGCGAATTGCTGGATTGCGGGCTGGGAATCAGCAATGTCGTGTCGCATGCGACCGCGAGTGCGGCCGAATTAACCAAAGCGGACTTCATTACCGGTGGCCGGATACTCGCTGGGAAAGTAAGGAAGTATCAGCCGCGGATAGTCGCCATTCTCGGCGTGGGCGCGTACCGCACGGCCTTCGCAAATCCCAGAGCCAGTATCGGCGAACAAAGCGAACGCATTCACTTCGCTCGGGTCTGGGTGTTGCCAAACCCGAGCGGCTTGAACGCGAACTATCAGTTGCCGGACCTGGTTCGGCTGTTTGCCAAACTCCGCACGGCCGCTGAGTGATTCAGTTGAGCGAATGCACAGTCTTTCGATAACTCATGCAGATCAGAAGTCGAACTGCACGTGGAATTTTTTGCCGTTTGCGGACTTGGGCCCACTCGACCCGGATCCGGTTGCATTGACATCAATTTTTCCGACGTTGCCCTGCACTTTGAAACAATAGTACGAAGCAGGATTCAGTGGTTGAGGAGCGCTGCCCGGCACGCCCAGCGGGTCAACCAACTGGGGCTCTAAATCCTTTCGGATCCATATAAATGAGGAGCCGCCTCCGCCGACGAGAATCGGGGGATCGCCATCCAGCATTGTCTTCTTCTTTGGCATTGTGTGTGAGTTCTCCTTTTGCTGAAGTGTTAAATCGAGATCTTAACGAGTACCTGACGAGCTCTGATCGAGCTCCCGGCGGTAGAACTGAACGTCGGGACGAGCCTGATAAGCCTTGAATGTTTCCTCTCCCCATTTTTGGCCCAGAGACGAAAAAGCATCTCGGGCATTTTTGAGATAAACCTGCGCGAGCGCATTGTCATGATCCAGCGCTTTCTCACTCGCGAGGCCGCCGATCAGCGACGCGCGCCAATTCGATTCTGACATTCCGTTCGCGGCAAAGAAGGTCTGGGCAGGCCGGACCATTTCCAGGGCCCGCTTTGCATCTCCGCCAGCCAGCGCAACTTCGGCGAAAGCAAGCTGCGCCCGGGCAACCAACAACGGATCGCCGATTGAAGCCGCCGTGTTGCTTGCTTCTTCACACAAAGCGATCGCTGCCGCTGCGTGACCTGCCGATGCCTGCGACAATCCCATGAGACGTTTCGCTTCAACCGCGACAGACTTGTCCTGGCTCCCGGCGAGATCCAATGCTTGCTTTGCCTTAGCACCGGCGTCAGGAAAATTACGGAGGTTCAATGAAATCTCTGCATCGACGAGGCTGATTTCCGCCTGGAGAGCGGTGAAGGAACCCGTCTTTTGCTTCGCGATTTCAATTGCCTGCTCAAGCATCTTGCGGGACTCATCAGGACTGCCCAACTTCCAAAGTGTCTCGCCGAGATTCATCAGCGCATATCACTCGTATAACTGATTACCCAGGGTTTTGTATCGGCTGCGGCCTTCCTCGAAATGCTGTTGCGCTTCAGCATACTGCTCCTGCGCCAGGAGCAAACTTCCGATGCTGCCGTGCGCATAAGCAATCTGGCCCTGATCGCCGGTC
>DATISD010000053.1:0-6358 GCA_035469005.1 Pyrinomonadaceae bacterium
CAAATATTGCCCATTCGCCGCGTGATTCTTTACAGCAATGGCGTCGCTTATATCGAACGACGCGGCATGGTCAGCGGCCACGCTGAGATCGATCTATCGTTCAAGCAATCGCAAGTCGACGACGTGTTGAAGTCGATGGTGGTGCTTGACCTCGGCCAGGGACGCATCGGCGCGGTCAGCTACAACTCGAGCGCGCCGCCCGCCGCGCGTGTGGCCGACATACCTTTTTCGATCGAAGCCGGAACTGCGAGCGGGAGCAACGGCGGCCTGGCCGGCGTGCTTTCGCAGCTCCAGGGTGCGCGCGTAGTGGTTGCTACTGCGAATCGCACGGTGACTGGATCGATCCTGACCATTGAAGAACGTAAATCGCAGATTGACGCGGACAAACCGGCCCAGACTACACACGCGCTGGTGATCGCCTCCGAAAGCGGCGAGCTGATGAGCTTTGATCTTGCGGATGTGCGTTCGATAAAACTGATCGATGAAGGTACGCGACGCGACGTGACGGAATTTGCGAATGCGACTGCTTCCGCGCGCCGGCGCGACGCCAAGACGATCGTCGTCACGTCCGATGGTGCCGGCTCGCGCGAGATGCTGGTGAGCTACACCATCGCTGCGCCGATTTGGAAGACAACGTACCGCGTCGTGCTCGACTCAACCGGGA
Source organism: Pyrinomonadaceae bacterium (assembly GCA_035469005.1). Lineage (GTDB taxonomy): Bacteria > Acidobacteriota > Blastocatellia > Pyrinomonadales > Pyrinomonadaceae > UBA11740. Next base: position 665 of record DATISD010000053.1, read on the forward strand.
AGCCCTTCTTCCAGGGCTGGGCCATCGTCGATAACGTTAGCGAAGAAGACTGGAACAACATTTCGCTGTCGCTGGTTTCCGGCTCGCCGGTGTCATTCATTCAGCCGATTCAAAAACCCTTCTATCGTTATCGTCCGGTCGTCGGCATGCCCGAGGATTTGAAACTCTCGCCTCAGACGTATGAAGACAACGAGGGCGGCACTCCTGGGACAGTTAGTGGAAGAGTCACTGACCGGAATGGTGCAGCCATCGCCAACGCGTCCGTACAAATCACTAATACCACAACGAACCAGACCTACGAGACTACTACCTCGAGTGACGGAGTGTTTCAGTCTCCGACCGTGGCGGCGGGAAACTACACGGTGACCATCAACGCGAGTGGCTTTAAACGTACTCGAATCATTAACGTTAACATCGCAGGCAGCGCGCCTACCTATGCGAATGCAACACTTGAGGTCGGAAACGTTCAGGAGACGGTGACGGTGACCGGCGGGGCGGAAAGGTTTTCAAACTATCCGACGCCACGACATTTAAAGGACCTACCAATCAGCAGCCGTACCGTGAATGGTCTTTATTCGACCTCGCCGGGGCTTACGAATAACTTTGTTGCGGACGGCACCAGCCTCAGCGACGCGATCACGCGTCCTGACTCAGGGGTTGAAGCCGTAGCCACCGGCAGCGAAGTCGGAGATCTCTTTGAGTATCGCATCGATCAACCCGTAACGGTGCCGCGCGATCGTTCGGCGCTGATTCCGATTTTGCAAACGCGCATGGAAGGCGAACGCGTCTCGATTTACAACGAAGGCAATCGCCGCGATCGCGCGATGGGCGGAATGTTGCTGAAGAATACTTCATCGCTGACGCTCGAAGGCGGAGCGTTGACCGTAATCGATGGTGATGCCTACGCCGGCGAAGCCTTGATCGAGCGGCTTAAGCCCGGCGAGCAGCGTTTGATCTCCTTCGCCCTCGACCTCGGCACTCTGGTCAATGCAAGTACCAAAGAGGATCGCGCGCCTGCATTCCTGGTGCGCGCCATCAATGGAGTCTTTCAGGCCCATTACTATCAGACCAGCAAGAAGGCTTACACGCTCACAAACCAGACGGACAAGTCGCGCGTCGTCTTTGTCGAACATCCGGTGCGTCAGGATTGGACGCTCACCGACGACACCCCAAAGCCGGACGGCAAGACCGCACGTTACTATCGCTTTCGCGTTCCGCTGGGGCCGCACCAGAAAGTCGAACTACCCGTCACTGAGCGTCGCGCGTTAATGGACAGTTATGCCTTGACAACTTTTTCACGCCCCGACCTTGAGCTCTTCATCGCGCGCAATTACATCGACGCAGCAACCCGGGCGACGCTGGAAAAGATCCTCGACCTTAAGAGCCGCATGACCATGGCGGATTCGCGCATCGAAGCCATCGACAAAGAGGTGGTCGAGATTGGCGAAGACCAGGGCCGGCTGCGCGACAACATCAAAGCGCTGACAGCGACGGCGGAGGCAAAGCAATTGATCTCGCGCTACGTGGCCAAAGCCGACACCCAGGAGACGCGGCTCGAGCAACTGAACAAAGACAAGAAGACTTTGTATGACGAACGCGCGGGCCTGCAGGGGGAATTAGAGACGATGATTCGGGGGCTGGCGATCGATCGCAAGCTCGACCGCTAAACCTCTGGCTCAAATGCTTTGCGGCAGAGCGAACTGGAGCGCAAGCGTCCTCGCTTGGCTATAGCCTTGGCGACTGAGACGGACGCGCTCCAGCCTTAAGCTGTTCGACGGCCTTCACTATTTACTCCCCCAGCGGCTGTGCGGTATTCACCCTAATGCGAAACCTCTGGTCCCAATGTCGATTGGATTTTGCCGAGGAGCGACGCGAGATCAATAGGCTTGGCGAAGACTTCGGTGCAGCCCGCCGCCAGCGCATCGGCTTTTACGTCGTGAGTGGCATAGGCGCTGATCGCAAAAATCGGGGTGCGGTAGTGCGCGCGACGTTGCCGAAGCTGCCGCGTCGCCTCGATTCCATCCAGTTCGGGCATCGCCAAATCCATTAGGATCAAATCAGGATTTGCTCGATTAGCTTGCAGCAGACCTTCTTTGCCATCTTTGGCCTCGATGACTTTATAACCTTTGGTACGCAGCCAGGTCGCCAGCAGCATTCGATTATCTGAATAGTCATCGACTACGAGGATGGTGGAATACGAATTGATCATGTCTGGTTTCCCCCGATCATTTCTCGCTCTAAAAGAGCTGAACAGGTCCTCTGGTTCAGTTGGCGCTGTTAACACAATAGGGGCTGGAATGGCAGGAAAACGTGGCGTTGGCTTAGTCTTTACTTTGCGGTTATCTTGCAGCACCAGCCAGAGAGTTTTCTCGATCAATCATCTCGAACTCCAAGCCATGCTGTCAGCGAGCTCGCAAAAGCCAGCACGGCGCCCGTTAACATGACCCGCTGGAACCCCTTCACGAAACATTCGTCAATCGCCTGCTTGAACGCTAAGCCGGTTTCTTCATTAACGGTTGAAGGAATTTCCGCGGCAGCAAGTTTGATGCGCTGCTGGTTCAGCGCTTGCCAAATGTCAGGCGCAACTGACATTTGCTCCAGTCGTTGATCGAGACAGCCGTTGAAAACGTGAAACATAATCAAACCGAACACGGCGATTGCCAATAATCCGGCTGTGCGCGAGACGGCGTTGTTGACTCCCGAAGCAACGCCGGCGTGACGTTCCTTGACCGAATTCATGACGGTCGTTGTGAGCGGGGCCACGCTAATCGCCATCCCCAGTCCCAGCACGACGATCGCCGGAAAGAACCCCGCCCAATAACTCGCGCCAACGCCGGGCCGAATGAAAAGTGCAAATCCTACTCCTGCGACAATTGGACCGATGACCAACGGCAGACGCGGACCGTAGCGCTTTACCAATCCGCCCGACCATCGCGACAGACCAAACATGATCAGAATGAACGGCAATGAAGCTGCGCCGGCGGCCGTCGCTGAGTATTTCTGCACTTGAATCAGATTGAGCGGCAGAAAGAAAAGCGTCCCTGCCAGCGACGAGTACAGGAACAATGTCAACAGATTCGCCGCAGTGAAATTGCGCAAACGAAAAAGACTGAGGGGCAGCATCGGATTACGCTTGCGAGCTTCGACTAAAACAAAAATGGCGATCAGCACGATCCCGATTACGAGACTTGCCAGGACGATTGGGCTCTTCCAACCCGAACTCGACGACTGAATCAGGCCGTAAACGATTGCGCCCAGACTAATCGTGGCCAGGGCCGCGCCCAGGAGATCCAGCTTCCCTGAATCTTCTTCATCGCGGCTTTCGGAAACGAACATCAGGACCAGCGCAATGACGGCAAGGGCAATCGGAATGTTGAGAAAGAAAACCGCCCGCCACGATACATGTTCGATCAGCCAACCACCGACAAGTGGCCCAAGAGCGGTGGTGATCGCAGTAGCGCCTGACCAGGTGCCGATTGCCATGCCGCGTTCATCTTCGGAAAAGGTGGCGCTGATGATGGCCAGACTTCCGGGCACCAAAAGCGCGCCGCCAACTCCCTGTGCGGCGCGCGCGACGATCAGTTGCTGAATATTTGGCGCCAGGCCACACCAAACCGAAGCGAGCGCGAACAGCGTCACCCCGATGGCGTAAATCTTTTTGCGACCAAATTGATCGCCCAGCGAGCCGCCCAACAGAAGCAGCGCCGCCAGAAACAGCGTGTAAGCTTCGATCACCCACTGCACGTCGGTAACCGTGGCGTTGAGATTCTTTTGTAAGGAGGGTAGCGCGACGTTGACGACGGTGCCGTCGATGAAGGCCATGCTGGAACCGAGGATCGTCGCCGCCAGCGTCCAGCGTCGTTGCGCCTGTCCGCACCTGGTGGATGCAGCCTTACGCGAACTCACGAAGCTTTCGTCGCAAGGTGATCTGAGCAGGTTCATTGTGAATACAGAACTACCAGACTATCAAAAGAAGACGCCGCTCGCTTCAGCGAACGGCGTCTATGGTTGAAACGGAACTGAAGTAAACCCGGTTGTTACCACCACCCCGCTCGGGCTGCCCGCGCGGGGACCCCGGTTCGCTGCCGGTTCTGACGCTCTCAGTATCTAACCCTCACACTAAAGCTTCCGCTGTTGTCGTTGTAGTTGTCGTCGTTGACAGCCAAAATCAAGCGGCCATCCATCGGAACACTGGTGGTCAGATTGCTGCCAATCAAATACGCCGGACTTAAATTGCCGTTCGGCATCCGGATGTACGCGATGAGCGCCCCCACACCGGCGCTGGCGACCGGCCGCGCGCTGATTCCGAGCCCGGTGCTGCGGGCACCATCCGGGCCAACTTCACCGATGCGGTTGCCGCCGATGATCGTGCCGGTTGCCGAAATGGTTATCGGCTCGCCGGCGCGCAGGTCGATGCCGGTGTCGATGCCGCGAGCACTGTTAGCGGGCACGTCAAAAGTCCGCTCGCGTTGGTTGCCGCGATTGTCGCCTATATTGCCTCGATCGCGCGAGCGTACGCCGCCGCGATCGAAATCATCGTTCCGCGCATTGAGGTTACGCTCGCTGCGAATACGAACATCGAAACTGCCGCGGGCATCTACGTACGAACCGCGATTCGCCGTCAGGAACAGGCGGCCATTGCGATCGGCGGTGAACTCGCTATTGCTGCCGAGTTCGATAATCGGCGCGCGCGAGTCGTTGCCGATAGCTCCGATCAACTTACCTTCCGCGGCGCTGGGCAGCGGTGCGGATGGATCGGTCGAGCGCAAACCGTCAGGAGTGATCCGCGAACGGCCCACTATGATTACACCGGTGGCGTTAACCTGGACCCGCTCGCCCCGGCGCAGATAGACCCCGCTATCGATCCAGTTTGATTCGAGCTGCACCTGGACATTGCGTGTTTCGTAGCGCGTATCGTCGAGCGAGCGCCCCTCGATCTCTATGCGCTCGACTTCCTCGGGACGAAAATACTGAATGTCATCGTCTCGTCTATTTCGATCAATGTTTGTGTCGGCGTTCGCAGTCGAATATCGGTTTTCAACCCGCACCACGAATCTCCCATTAACGAAACCGAGCAGCGTGCCGCGAATCGTGCGTCCGTCGCGAAGAATAATCGTGTCGGCGAAAACAAAAGTTGCGGCGCTAATGATGATCACAAGAGCAAGTAAGATTCTTTTCATGGTCATGATCCTTTCACCAGTTCAATCCAACGCGAATCAACCATTGATTCACCATGTTCAAGGAGAGTTAAGAGGGGAAGATTGTGAGACTAGCTTATACCGAAGCGGAAAGAAGGGGCAAGCGGGAGGTGAGCGTTTCTCTGTGTCTCTGGATCATCTGAAGTCAGTACCGGGGGCGGTAGCGACCGGGTTCTACCGTGAGCAACCCTACTAAATGCATTACGACCCGGTCGCTACCGCTCCCGGTACTGACCTCAGCTTTCACCACAGAGGTGCACGGAGACACATCAGAGGGGCCCGCAGCAATCAACGTAACGATGTTGTACTGTCCGAGTTCTTCGTCAACTCGTCCGCAATTTCATTGGCGTCGAATACCTTCCGCAAAACCTCAGTCATGGCACGCACGTCGACCGAAATCGCGCGGTTGACTGATTCGTCGTAGATGTAATCGCCGACCAGCGACTGGATGTTGCCGTCGAAGATTAAACCCACCAGCTCGGCGTTCTTATTAATC
>DATISD010000054.1:0-7215 GCA_035469005.1 Pyrinomonadaceae bacterium
CGGATGTATCTCGATCCAAAGGAAGAGTTCAAACAAATCTTTAATGAAGGCTGGCGCAATCAACGCGACTATCTCTATGTCCCAAATCTGCATGGCACCGATTGGAATAAAGACAAAGAGATGTACGGAGCGATGTTGCCCTACGTCATGCATCGGGCCGATCTGAATTACTTAATCGACATGATGGGTGCAGAAATCGCGATCGGGCACTCGTACGTTCGCGGCGGCGACATGCCCGAAGTGCCGCAATCGCCCGGCGGACTTCTGGGCGCGGATTTCGTGGTTGAAAACGGTCGTTACAAAGTTACGCGTATTTACGACAACGAGAACTGGAATCCTGATCTGCGGTCGCCGCTGGCCGTGCCCGGCTCGATTGTTAACGTTGGTGACTACATTCTCGCGATCAATGGCATCGAGCTGAATGCTCCCGACAACATCTATCGTCTGTTGGATGGAACTGCTAATCGCCAAACGTCGCTCACCGTTAACGATCGCCCGACGATGGATGGAGCGAGGCATGTCGTAGTCGTGCCGGTTGCGAACGAGCAGGCGTTGCGCACGCGCGCCTGGGTTGAATCGAACCGCCGCCTGGTCGAACAGCTTTCGAATGGCCAGCTTGCCTACGTGTACTTGCCGAACACGGGACAGCCCGGCTATTCGAGCTTCAACCGCTACTACTTTGCGCAGCAGGACAAGAAAGGCGCAATCATCGACGAGCGATTCAATGGCGGGGGCTCAGCAGCTGATTACATTATCGACGTTTTGCAGCGCGACTTTGATGGATACTTCAATAATGTTGCCGGCGACCGTTACCCGTTTACCAGTCCGTCAGCCGGCATCTGGGGACCCAAGGTCATGATCATTAACGAGATGGCCGGATCTGGTGGCGACCTCATGCCCTACATGTTTCGCTATCGCAAGATCGGATTGCTGGTTGGCAAACGCACCTGGGGTGGGTTGGTCCATACCGCTGACACGCCGCCTTTCATCGATGGCGGTTCGGCAATCGCTCCGCGCGGTGGCTTCTTCACGCGCGACAATCATTGGGCAGTTGAAAACGAAGGCGTCGCGCCTGACATCGACGTCGAGAACTGGCCGAAAGATGTGATTGGGGGACGGGATCCGCAGCTCGAACGCGCGGTGGCTGAAGGGATGCGAATGCTTAAGGAACGTCCGGTCGATCGGGCCACGAAAGAACCGCCCTCGCCTACTTGGGGCGTGCGTCCGAAGCGATAGCTTTTGATTGACTTTTAGGTTTCTGAGAATAAGATTGCGCGCACTAGCGCGTATTTGAACCTGACCTCTCCGAACCGGAAAGGAGTTCCCTATGACTATCAGATCAGGAACTAAGTGTCTTTTCCTCCTGCCGATTTTGATTTCGTTCGTGCTGGCAGGTCAGAGCGTGGCGTCCTCGCCCGTGTTACCGAACCCGGTGCTTTACCTAACCGGGACAGAAGCTTTTCAACAGGGCGCGAAGCATTTCATCCGCTACCGTTACGACGTCTTCAACAAAAACCAGTATCCGGCGGAAATCTTTGCGGCCGCGCCCAAGTTACCGCCGTGCGGGGCGAACACCAAGGCTTCACGAACCTGGGTGGACTTTTATGATAAGGGAGGCAAACGTCTCAACAGTTTTTGTGCCCTGACCAAGCCTGCCGATCTGAATCAGATTTGGTTCGCCCTCGAGGAAGGAGTAATACCTCCGAGTTACGTCTACATCGAGCTCAACGATCGTCAGACGAATACGAAGTACAAATCGAACCTCGCCGATACGTCGCAGTAAGCCTAAAGCACATTCCTGCTCAGGATTGCGCAGTTCAACCATCCAAAAATCTGTAGTCAGTCACGGGCAGGAAGGTGAGTCTATTTGCGGCGCTTCTCAACGAGTCGGTTGCCAACTAACACAAACGTTGTGCTGCCCTTGATCGTAGGGCAACACGACGGATCGCGTGGTCCGTACGCAGTCGTGTCAAAGAACATCGCGTTGTCTTTGATGGAAGTAATTTCTATCTCCCGGTGGTTTTTGCCACCGACTGCTTGTCGCGCGGCGGGCACCAGGTTCCCCTTCTTGCGGACGAACACGGCCAAATATTGGATGTAGTTGTTGCTTCCACCCTGACCTTCGATGGTGTAAAGAACGGCCACATCAGCAGCGCCGTCGTGATTGAGGTCGCCCTCGATCGTCTTTCTAATGCCGTCGGGTTCTTCACCACGTTCTCGTTTTGCCTGGCTGGCTATGTATTTGTCGACGACTGCTTTGTCATCGGATTGCGCGGTCACAGTGAGCGACGGCAGGGCAATCATCAGAGTCAGGAACAAAAATGCCGGGAATGTCTTCATGATCTTCTTCTCCTGAAAGATAAGCGAAGTGTCATTATCCAACGATAAAATGGCTTCGAAAGCAAGCCAGGCCAGGCTTCGAGAATGCCGGATATGGCGCTTGTCATGTAATTCAATCTGAGTTAAAAGAATCGACGGTTAGCCTGGAGCAGCGTGTTCGGATGAGCATACGAAATCATAAACTGGCACTCCTGCAACCTGTGCGATGCGAATGAACATCAGACAAAATCGTAAATGATGACCGGAGTAATAACTATGAAATTTAATTCGATGATTGCAGTCTTTTTCTTTCTGGGGGTTTGTGTCTTGATTCTCAAGAGTCCCGCGCGTTCGGAAATGGCGTCTGCGCCCGCCGGCAATCCTTTTTTCAGCGAAAGCACTCTGCCATATCACGCCCCGCCTTTCGACAAGATCAAGGACAGCGACTACGCGCCCGCGATCGAAGAGGGCATGAAAAATCAACTGGCTGAGATCGAGACCATCGCCAACAATCCCGAGGCGCCGACTTTTGCTAATACTTTCGAGGCGATGGAACGATCGGGGGCCCTGCTGACGCGCGTGACGAAAGTTTTCTTCAATCTCACCACCGCCAACACCAGTGACACTCTACAAAAGATCAAAGCTGATGAAGCGCCCAGGTTGGCTGCGCATTCCGACGCGATTTTTTTGAACGCGAAGTTGTTTGCCCGCGTCAAGGCACTTTACGAAAAGCGAGACGCACTCAAACTAGACCCTGAGTCGCGTTACCTGGTTGAGCGTTATCACAAAACATTCGTGCGCGCTGGCGCTTTGCTTTCCGAAGTCGATAAGGAGACTCTGCGCGGCCTCAATCAGGAAGAAGCAAAGCTGACCACCAGATTCGAAGACGACGTGCTCGCCGAAACCAATGACGGCGCGGTCGTCATCGACACCAAAGCCGACCTCAACGGATTGAGTGAGAATGACATCGCGGCGGCGGCGGAACGCGCCAGGGAACGCAAGCTCGAGGGCAAATGGGTGCTGGCCCTACAAAATACTACGCAGCAGCCGGCCATGACGTTTCTCACGAACCGGACCGTGCGCGAGCGACTCTTTAAGGCTTCGGTGTCTCGCGCTAACCACGGCGGAGAGCATGACACGAACTCCATTGTTACGCGCCTCGCGCAGTTGCGCGCGCAACGGGCAAAACTTTTGGGTTATCCCGATCACGCCACGTTTACTCTCGATGATCAAATGGCGAAGACGCCTGAGTCGGCCGAAAAATTGCTGACCGGCATCGTACCCGCAGCGACCGCGAAGGCCCGCGATGAAGCGGCGCGAATGCAGAAATTAATTGACGCTGAAAAAGGCGGATTTCAACTTGGCCCGGCCGACTGGGAGTTTTATGCCGAAAAGGTGCGTAAGGCCGAATACGATCTCGACGAATCGCAAGTGAAGCAATACTTCGAACTCGAACACGTACTTCATGATGGGGTCTTCTTTGCGGCGAACAAGCTCTACGGGATTACGTTCAAGGAACGCAAAGACCTGCCCGTCTATCAACCTGATGTCCGCGTCTTTGAAGTGTTCGATGCCAACGGCAAGTCGTTGGCGTTGTTCTATGCGGATTATTTTCAACGATCGAACAAGGACGGCGGCGCGTGGCAGGACAGCTTCGTCGATCAAAGCAGCTTGTTGGGGACGCAGCCCGTGATCATCAACGTCTGCAACTTTACGAAGCCGGCCGCAGGCCAGCCGGTGCTGTTGAGCTTTGACGACGTGACGACGATGTTTCATGAATTCGGTCACGCGCTGCATGCGATGTTTGCGCACATTCGTTATCCGTTGTTGGGCAGCGTCCCGCGTGACTTCGTCGAGTTCCCCTCGCAATTCAACGAACACTGGGCGCTTGATCCTGCCGTTTTCGCAAACTATGCCAGGCATTATCAAACCGGCCAACCGATGCCACAATCTTTGGTCGATAAGATCAAACGTTCGCGGACTTTCAATCAGGGTTACGCCGTGACTGAATATCTTTCCGCGGCGCTCCTCGATATGGCCTGGCATTCATTGCCGCCGAATGCGCCGCAACAGGACGCTAACGCTTTCGAGGCTGCCGCGCTCAAGCGTTTTCAGATCGATTTGCCGCAAGTGCCGCCGCGGTATCACACAACTTATTTCTCGCACATTTGGGATGGCGGCTACTCGGCGGGTTACTACGCCTATCTGTGGAGTGAGGTGCTGGATCACGACGCCTTCTATTGGTTCAAAGAGCACGGCGGATTGACCCGTGCCAATGGCCAACGCTTTCGCGATTTGGTTCTGTCGCGTGGCGGAACGCAGGATGTGGCGACGACGTTTCGCAATTTCCGAGGGCGCGATCCAATCGTTGAGCCGCTGCTGATTGAGAGAGGTCTCAAAGGCAATGTGAAATGACACCATATAAGTTCAGAGGACAATTATGAACGTTGGAATATTTGGTTCGGGCGTTGTCGCTCAAGCGCTGGGTGACGGTTTCTTAAAGCATGGATACGAAGTAATGCTGGGCACGCGCGAGGCGTCAAAGCTCTCAGCCTGGCAAGCGAAGAACCTGAATGGCCGGGTTGGCAGCTTCTCGGAAACTGCGCGGTTTGGCGAATTGATTCTGCTTGCAGTGAAGGGATCGGTCGCCGCAGAAGCCTTGCGCGCAGCGGCCCCCGAAAGCTTGGCAGGCAAGGTAATCATTGATGCCTGCAATCCAATCTCAGACGAACCGCCGGTGAATGGCGTAATGAAATTCTTTACGGGCCCCAATGAGTCGCTAATGGAACAGCTGCAACGCGAATTTCCTGACGCCCGATTCGTAAAGGCTTTCAGTTCGGTCGGCAGCGCCTTTATGGTCAATCCGCAATTTGCCGGCGGACCTCCAACCATGTTCATTTGCGGCAACGACGAAGCGGCGAAGAAAGTAGTTCGCGGCATTCTCGATCAATTTGGTTGGGAAACTGCCGACATGGGAACGGTTGACGCCGCGCGCGCGATCGAGCCGCTTTGCATTCTGTGGTGCATTCCCGGGTTTGCTCGGAATGACTGGAGCGCCCACGCCTTCAAATTACTGCATTGAGGCAGCTTTAATCTGTAAAGCTAAGGCTTGGCAGGCATCGAGGGTTTCGACTTGTTCATGGTGTCATGCATTCCGTGGACGTCCATTTTCATTTTCGCCGGGCGAATCCTGAAGAATACCCGCCATGACACAGGATTGTTTCCATAGATGAGATCCAGCGCGGCCGGCTTCGAATAGAAGGTGACATCACTCCCGACGGCAAACGACAATTTGTCGCTGTTCCAAAGGTCGCGCGCGCCGCCGAAGGTGTAGGCGCCAATGCGGAATGAAGGATGGTCCTGAGTTATTCCCAGCCGTGCGCGATCGACGGCCCGAAGCAGGTCATCCTTGTCCACCAGCTCAAGCCGCGTATAGAAATAATTTCGATCGAGAAAGTTTACCGTCGATTCAGCCGTGTAACCGTTGAGATTATGAATCTCGTCTCCGCTCACGTGATTGCGTCCCCAAATCAAAGACGACGCCCAGTTTCCGCGATGAATGGTTTTGTTGTACTGGATGGAAGCCGTGGTGCGCCGTATGTCAACTTCGGGCTCCTGGTTCTCGGGACTGCGCAGGAATCCGTAGCTGATTTGAGCAACCCAATTTCTGTTCGGCGCGAAACTAAAACGCGCTGACCGCGAATTCCATTTGTGAGCGTCGAAGTCATAGCGATTCTCGTCAGGCTCGCGTCCGTTGAAGATCGACCCTTCCAGCTTGAACCAACGATAAGTGAAGCCCGTGGTTAAGACACCAAAGGCGATGTGCGTCGAGTCCTGCAGGTGATGCGAAAGCGTGGCCGAAGGATTTTCGGAAGCCGACGCGCGATGCATGAACGCAACCGGTCCCAGTGCCGGCTCGCCGGGATAGCCAAAATAAGTAAACCACGTTCCGCGCTCGCCCAACGCCACCGTGTATTGTGCGGAAAGCTCCATGAAGAGATCGTGGGGGTGCTGTCGATCGATCAGCGGTTGACCCTTATAACTCTCGCCGGTTTGAAAAAGCAGAGGCGAACCTCCGGGTGGAAACGTAAACGGCTCGGCGCTAACCATGGCGCGCAATTGTAATGTGCCAGGGCCCAGCCGGCGGTAGGCAATTGGCATAAACCAATTTGCCGATTCGAATTTTGTCGTTCCCCGTGGGCCGCCCTGCGAGTTGACGCCGACAACGGCGTTGAAATGAAACATGAACACCCATTTGCCTGAGGCTCTGTCCATCATGTACATCGGCGACGTGTCGGGTTGCCACGAAGTGCCCGAGCCCATCTGCCCCAGGTTCATTACATTTCCGGCGTTGGCCGAGCCGACTCTGATTCCCATTCCGGCATCTGACATGACCAACAATGGCTCAATGTTGGTCGCGTCACCACCCATTTGCATTCCCGGCATCTGGCTGGATGGGCTGGGAGCTGGACTCGCCGCAGGCACGGGTGTGTTCCCATGCGTGTGCGGCGACGTCATTGGTGATGGCGAAGCCGATGGAGACGGCGACGCGGCCGGCATTTTCATGCCAGGCATCTGACGTTCTTGCGCAGCGGCTAAGGCAAAAAACCAAAGCAGGCCGGCGAGCGCTAGAGACACTTTCACAATCTCTCCTTAATTTGTTGCGCAACCAAACATTCTTGCGCGACAAACAAAACAACGCGAGAGACAGGCGCGGAGCTTACGCTCTGCGCCCGCCGCTCAATTTAGGTTAAGGGGAAATCAGTTGCTGTTAGAGTTGCCGCTTTTCTTGTTTGGCATCGGGCACGAATCGCCTTTGCAGCAACATGACGCGGCGCCGTCCTTGCCCTTGCAACAAGCGTGGGCGTTCTTGCCGTCCTTGTCCTTACTTTTGCA
>DATISD010000055.1:0-4293 GCA_035469005.1 Pyrinomonadaceae bacterium
CAGGAGATCTGGCGACGCCAGGGCTTACATTCGGTCGAGCAGCAACTGGCTCTCATCGGTTGGACCGGCGTGCCGGTAACTGATCGACCGGCGACTCAACTCGCCGTAAGCCACAAGGCAGCGAAAACAATCGCTGAGAAACTCGCCGCGCGAAAAATCGACGAAGCAGAATCGCTTGCTTTAATTCATCCGGCTGCCGCTTTGGAAACCAAGCAGTGGGCCACGCAAAGTTTCGCGCGGGTCGCTGAAGCAGTGGCCGAGCGCGGCCTTACGCCGGTGGCAATCGTCTCATCCAGCGAAAGGCCGGTACTCGAATCGCTGCGAAAGCAATCAACGACGCGCATCACAGGTTTCTACGATCTTTCGTTGCCGGAAGCAACCGCGCTCGCGTCGCGCTCGCGCCTGTTCATCGGTAATGACAGCGGCATTGCGCACATTGCGGCCGCTACGGGCACGCCGTCGGTAGTAATTTTCGGATCATCGAATGTTACGCACTGGCGGCCATGGACCTTTGGCCAAAGTGAAGTCGTTCGAGAAGAGCTGGCGTGCCAACCGTGTCACGGGTATTTTTGCGCGGAATTCGACCACGCGCAGTGCATCCTGCGTATTCCCGTTGAACGTGTCGTGGGAGCGATCGATCGAATACTCAAAACAACAGAATTCAATTAAGACAGCGAGTTTATCTTGCCTAATCTAACAAAAAAGCGAGCAGCCGAAATTCTCAGCCAGGCGCGCGATTGTCGCATCGTAGTGCTGGGCGACGTCATGCTTGACGAGTTCATCTGGGGCGACGTGACGCGCGTCTCGCCGGAAGCGCCGGTACCAGTCGTCAATATTCAGCGCGAATCTACGCGTCTCGGCGGCGCCGCCAACGTACTGGCGAACGTGTCTGCCCTGGGAGCAAACGCCAAAGTTATTGGCGTAGTTGGCGCCGACGCGGCCGCTGAGAAACTTCGCGACGGCCTGCGCCAGACAGGCGGGGCGCAAACGGATGCAATGCTGATTGAAGACGAAAACAGACCAACCACGATCAAGCTGCGGATCATCGCCCACAATCAAATGGTCGTCCGCGCGGATCGAGAGCAGCGCGGTCATGTCAACGGCCAGGTGGAAGCACGCATCATCAAGACTGCCAGGGAAGCGATTGAGGATGCCCAGGCACTCGTCGTTTCGGATTACGACAAAGGCGTCATCACTCAGAAGGTTCTTTCAGAGGTGTTGCCGCTCGCGTATGGCCGAATTCCCGTACTGGTCGATCCGAAGATCAGAAACTTTGACGCGTACCGGCCGGCGAATCTGGTCACGCCCAATCATCACGAAGCGTTGAGAGTTTCCAATCTGGAAGAAGATAACGACGAAACGCTGCAACAAGCTGCACGCATGATTAGGAATCGGCTGAATTGTGATGCCGTGCTGATAACCCGCGGAGAGTGCGGCATGATGCTGGTCGAAGGAGACGCGCCGCCCGTTTTCGTCGAGACGGCGGCGCAGGAAGTATTCGACGTCACGGGAGCCGGAGACACTGTGATTGCTACGCTGGCAGTCGCGCTGGCTGCCCGCGCATCAATGACGGAAGCAGCGGTGTTAGCTAACCAGGCCGCCGGAATAGTCGTGGGTAAAGTTGGCACTGCGACGGCCAGCGCCGAAGAAGTTCTTGATTCTTTGGAATAGACGAAAATGAAAAGTATTAATCGCGAATCAATCTCAGCGCTTCTCACTGTACTCGTTATCACGTGGGTAACTGCGTTCGCGCCGTCGAGCGTCCACGTCCACGCGCAGTCTGATGCGCGCTCGACGCCGGTACAGATTACTCCCAACGCCGGTACGAGAGCTTCGTCCTCGTCATTTAGAGCGTCCGCGACGCTCGCCGACCTAAGAATCCGCATTGAAGAGATGGTGCGACAGCCCGCCCTTGAACCCGGTTTCTTCGCGGTAAAGATCGTTTCGCTGGACAGTGGGCAGGTGATTTACGAACAGAATGCGAACAAGTTTGTGCGGCCCGCGTCGAACATGAAACTTTACACAGTCGCGGCTGCCTTCGATCGGCTCACTCCGGATTTTCATTTCGTGACTTCTGTCTATGCGAACGAGAAAGTTGACGATGGAAAGGTCAAAGGCGATTTGATCGTTTACGGCCGTGGTGATCCTTCAATCGCCGCTCGCTTTAATAACGGCGACTACTTCAAAGGCATCAACGATCTCGCCGATCGCATCGTGGCGGCGGGAGTGAAAAGGATCAAAGGCGATCTGGTCGGCGATGAAAGTTATTTCAATGGCGCGCCGGTCGGCAGCGGTTGGGAATGGGAAGACCTGACCTGGTCGTACGGCGCACAGGTCAGCGCGCTGACCATTAATGACAACGCGATCGACTTGAACATTAAGCCGGGTGATAAACTAGGCGCCCCGGTTTCGATTGTAACCGGGCCGCCGGCGACCTCGTTCATGACGATTGTCAATCGCGCGACGACTTCCGCGCGCGGGTCGCGCAGCGATCTGCGTATCTTTCGGGGACTCGGCGCGAACTCGCTCGAGATTTCCGGCACCTTGCCAATTGGCGACGCCGGGTTTGTAGGCGGAGTCGCGATTCCGGATCCAGCACTCGCGTTCGTTTCTATGCTGCGCGATGCGTTGCTAAAGCGGGACGTGAAAATCGATGGACGGCCGAGGACCGTTACCGCAAGATCGGGCGGAAGCATCATTCCAGGCGTTTCGACGCCCTCAGCCGCTCAATCAATGAGTGTGCCGGCGCCAGCGGCGCCCATCGAGATTGCCAGCTTGCTATCACCGCCGTTCAATTCAATCGCAGCACAAACGCTGAAGCCCAGCCAAAATCAATATACCGAACTCATCCTGCGTACTTTGGGCCGGACGCAACCGCCCGTATCAACTGAAACCGGCCGCTCGAGAGACGACGAAGAACTCGGTCTGGAGGTCCTAAAAACGTTCCTGCGGCAGGCAGGCGTCGGCGACAGCGAAGTCGCTCTCAACGACGGCTCAGGTTTGTCGCGCAACGATTTGATTTCCGCCAACACCACGATTCAGTTGCTCACGTACATGTCAAAACACAAGTACTTTGCACAGTTTCGTGAGGCGCTGCCGGTCGCCGGGGTGGACGGCACCTTGCGCACGCGCATGCGCGGCACGCCGGCCGAAGGCAATTTGCGCGCAAAGACCGGCTCGCTCAGTTCGGTCGCTTCGTTGTCCGGCTATGTCACGACGGCTGCAGGTGAGCATCTGGTGTTCTCGATGATGCTCAACAACTATCCGGACGCGGCAGCCGTGCGCCGAGATTCGATTGATGCGATTGCTGTGCTGTTGGCATCGTTTACGGGAAAGACGCATTAAGGTGAACCGTCATAATTTGGAGTGCGGCGACTTGTCGCCGCTTTATTCGTCGTCAGGACGCTCAGCGCGAATTGATTCCAAAGCGGCGTCAAGCCGCCGCACTCCAAATATGCCTGCACGTTTCACAAAATTTCAGGGTTTTGGCAACGACTATCTTGTTTTCGAAGCCGACCAACTACGCACGGTCAACGATCTCGGAGACTTTGCCCATCGCATTTGTAATCGTCATTACGGCGCGGGCGGCGACGGAATTGCGATCGTGCAGAAATCAGAAGACAGCGACTCAGATTTTCACGTTCGCATCTTCAATCCTGACGGTAGCGAAGCCGGGATGTCCGGCAATGGCACGCGCTGCGCGGCGTCTTATCTTTTCTTTCATGGGTTGTGGTCGAACGATTTGGTGCGATTACAAACGCGAAACGGCATTAAGCGATACACATTGCTCGAGCATCCGAACAAAGGAACCTTCCTGTTTAAGTCTGAACTCGGTCAGCCGCGATTAGACAGCGTTTCCGTTCCCATGATGACGAGCAAACCGCTCGATCGCGTAATTGATTATCCCCTCGTGGTCGATAAGGAAACTCTTCAGGTAACCGCGCTGCAAATGGGCAACCCAAATTGCTGTGTCTTCGTAGACGATTTTGACGCGATTGACTGGCGCCGGCTCGGGCCATTGATCGAGAATCATCGGCAGTTTCCCGAGCGCACCAACGTCATCTTTATTCGCGTGCGCGATCGCGGCAACATCGAAGAACGAATCTGGGAACGCGGCGTCGGCGAAACCGAAAGCTCCGGCACTTGCTCGTGCGCAGCGGTGGTCGCGTCAGTTATCAACGGCAAAACGGATCGCATAGTCGACGTCCATGCACCCGGGGGCCTGATCCCAATCGAATGGCGCGATGATTGCCAGGTGGTGCTGACGGGAACGGCCGGCGCCGTTTATCGCGG
>DATISD010000056.1:0-2457 GCA_035469005.1 Pyrinomonadaceae bacterium
CATCAAAGTGAATCAGGATTCGCTCGCCGCCGAAGAGTTCGACACGCCGTATCCCGTGATCAGTTTTGAAATATCCGTCGCTGCCGACATACCGCCGGGTGAATATAGTCTGGTTTTACAATCAAACGAAGGCGAAATGGCTTACCTGGTTGGCGCGTTGACGATCGAATAATCTTGCCTGGCTCAATCAACGGGTCTCATCAGTTTTAGGTCTCAAACAGCGCCGAAGGCGCGGCATTCAATAGCTGCGGGCCGGAAGGGCCGCGGATAAAGAGATTAGACGAGAAGAGAGGTCCGAAGGACCGACATTAATCCGAAAGCGAACCTTCTTATCTCATCTCCTTACGGAGGTGGTACTGACTGTGACGCACCTTCGGCGCTCGACTATCTTATCTTTGACCAATCCACGGCCTCACGGCCGCGGCTATTTAATGACGGTCCTTCGGACCTTTGACGACAGATGAAAAAATGCGCCTTCACTTTAATCTTATCGCTTAGCCTGGGCATGCTTCACCCCCAGGTTTCAGGTCAGTCCGGTATCGACCGCGATCTGTTTTCGGAAATCTCAAAAATCAAAGCCATCGACAACCACGCGCACCCTTTGAAATACGTCGCACCGGGCGAGAAGGCTGATGACGAATACGACGCGCTTCCGCTGGAGGCAATCCCGCCGTTTCCCCTTCCAGTGCGTTTGATGCCCACGAATTTGGAATTTGTCCGGGCCTGGCGCGACATGTATCGCTATTCACACGACGACATGAGCGAGGCGCACGTTCGCGAATTGTTGAGCGCCAAGCAAAAGATCCTCAACGAGCGCGGCGAGTCGTTTCCGAATTGGATTCTGGATCAGCTCAACATCGAGACCATGTTCGCTAATCGCGTTGCGATGGGCAAAGGTCTGGCGGCGCCCAGGTTCCGCTGGGTATCGTTTGACGACGCGCTGATCTTTCCGCTGAGCAACGAAGCAGCCAAACGATCAAATCCGGATTACAAAGGTTTCTATCCGGCGGAAGAAAAATTGCTGAAGCGATACCTCGCCGATTTGAATGTAAGGTCGCTACCCGCCACGCTCGACTCTTATTTGAAGACTGTCGTAACTCCTACGCTGGAACGACAGAAACGAAACGGTGCCGTGGCCATCAAATATGAAGCTGCGTACCTGCGCAAACTCGATTTCGACGACCCTGACGAAGCCCGAGCGCGCGCAACCTATGCTCGCTTCATCCGTGGCGGCGAGCCTCCTGCGCGCGATTACAAAGCGCTCCAGGACTTTCTCTTCTTTTACATCGCGCGCGAAGCAGGGCGGCTCGGCCTCGCCGTGCACATTCATTGTTTCGGAGGCGCGGGCGGTTTCTATCGCCAGACTGGTAGCAATCCTCTCTTGATGGAAACGGCATTTAACGATCCGGCTTTGCGCAAGACAAACTTCGTCGTCGTCCACGGCGCATATCCCTTCACCAAAGAGATGGGTTCGCTGATGAGCAAGCCCAACGTCTACGCAGATTTTTCGGGACAGACTTTCTTTATCTATCCTCGCGAGTTGAGCGAAATCCTGCGCCGCTGGTTGGAGGCATATCCCGACAAGATTCTGTTCGGCACAGATGCTTTTTCATTCGGACCGGAAGTCGATTGGGGCGAGGTCGCATGGCTCTCAAACTCAACTGCGCGCCAGGCGCTGGCTATGGCGCTGACCGGAATGATGAACGACGGCGAGATTGATCGCGCCCGAGCTAATGAACTGGCGCGCATGGTTTTACGCGAAAATGCAATCAGACTTTATGGACTGCGTTGAGTGCTTCTCATTCACATCTAAGAACTGCACGGCTTCCTCGCCGCGAGCTGGGCAAAGCCATCAAGCCCACCGCAAAAAAATCGATCCGAAGTGCACAGATTTTAGTCTGTGATTCCGCTCTGACAACTCAAACTACAAATCAGCAACTGTCGCGCCCGTCTTCAACCATAAAGTGAACGCTTCCGCGGAACTCTCTCGATCACTCTTCCGTACGTAGCTGTTAGTTAGCATATTCATGATTCGCCCGGACTACCTTTTTGGAGGTGACCATGAGATCTGCAAAGGACGCGGGCCGAATCATCGGCATTCTCTTGTTAGCGCATTTGATAACCGGTCTCACGGCGCCATACATCATTTTG
The DNA here is from genome assembly GCA_035469005.1 of Pyrinomonadaceae bacterium. Lineage (GTDB taxonomy): Bacteria > Acidobacteriota > Blastocatellia > Pyrinomonadales > Pyrinomonadaceae > UBA11740. The sequence goes on from DATISD010000056.1 coordinate 2,152, forward strand.
CGGCCGTTAAATACGCCGCTGAGTTTCGCGGCAAATGACGCGAGCAACTCCGTTCTGGTCAGATTGTCTGTGATGCTTTTGTTCGTCGGCGGCGCGGTCACAATCGCGATCGCGGTCACGGCATTCCCGATCCTTCGCCAGCACAGCTACGCGCTGGCGCTTTGGCTCATCGCGCTGGCCATCGTCAACTTTTCTCTTCAGGGCGTCGAGAACGCGGCCTGGATGTCACTCTTCTCTCTAAGCCAGGGTTACGCGAACATTAGCGCCACCGATGCCGGCACTTACAACCTGGTTGGCGCGGCCCTG
>DATISD010000057.1:0-2493 GCA_035469005.1 Pyrinomonadaceae bacterium
AAACCATCAGCGAGTAATGCGTGTAACGTACCACTCCGGCCAACTCAGTTTCAAGAATTTCGTTCAGCAGGGCGACGACTGGCGGTCTATCAAATTGTTTTCCCATAGTGCCGAAAATAGTAAATCGGGAATTGGGATTAGTAAATGCACCCGGTACGCACGCCTCCGGCGTGCTGTGTCGTGTCAGAAGCCCCCTGCGTAAGCGAGGTCCCCATTAGCAAGCTGGATTGCACGCCGGAGGCGTGCGTACCTCTGACACTACACGGGCAACGGCTCGCCCTTCGTCTCTTTCCCGAAAGGCAGCAGCAACAACCCAATTACAAAGGCCAGCGACGTCAACGCGACAGGTGTTCCAATCGTGTGATAGTAAGCAACGCCCGCGCCTACCAGAAAAGTTATTCCCGCGCCGCCAAACCGTCCAATCGAAGTGGCGAAAGCAAACGCGCTGGCCCGGCATTCAGTGCGATATTGTTCGGGCAGCCACAGCGTGTACATCGCAAAGTTTGCTCCTCCCACACCCAGCCAGAACAAACAAATCATGAACCAGACCAGGGCCTGCGTCTGCAGATAGAAGACATATCCAAACCCGATCGAAATAAACAAGGCCATCAAAGCAAAATAGATCCCCAGCGTTAATCTGCGGCCGAGCTTCTCAGCCAGAATCGGCAGCAGCAGACATCCGATGATTGTTCCCGTCGCCAGTACCATCGTTGCATAAGAGGCCAACTTCACGCCTTCCGCTTCAGTAAATCCTGATCTGAGAGCCAGTTGTCCGACAGACGCCGGCACATACACTGAACCCGCCCACAAGCCGACAATCGAAATGAAAAGGTAAATTGAGTTGAGCAGCGTGCGCCGGCGGTATTCATCAGAAAACAGCGCGTTGAATGCACTCTTCATCGTCCATGCTTTGCCGACTTCTTCAATGCGATGCTCCCAACGCTTTGATTCGCTAACGCCCCAGCGGATAAAGGAGACCAGCAAAGCAGGGCTGCCGCCGATCAAAAACATCGCGCGCCAGCCATAGCGCGCGCCGATAAAATAGTTTGCCATCGCCGCCAGAAAGATTCCCACGTAATAGCCGGTGTGCATCAATCCCGCCGCCATCTTTCGACGCGATTCGGGCAATTCCTCAGCGATGAAGGTGCCACCCATGGACCACTCGCCCCCTATTCCCACGCCGGCTAACAATCTGAAAGCCGCCAGCATCCAGACATTCGCCGCGAACGCACCGGCGAATGTGAAAATCGAATAGCAAAGGATCGTGAGCATGAGCGTGAGCACGCGTCCGAAGCGGTCGGCGATCGGCCCCCACACCAGCGAACATCCCCAGCCAACCAGGAACAGGGCGAACAGTAGTCCGCCGTAATAACCGACATTGGATTGATCGCCGGAAATTCCCGAACGCGGCAGAAGTTCACGCAACGCCGGCACCATCACCAGCGCATAGATGAACGAGTCCATGCCGTCCAGGACCCATCCACCCCAGGCAGCCAGAAAACCACGTCGTTGGTTAGCGGTTAGGGGAACACCGGTCATTGGGCTGGGAGTTTAGCATTGACGCAGTGTTGAGAAGCGAGGAAGTCTTGAGGGTTCAGTTCGGAGTTTCGACTTAAGGCGGCCGCCTGAAGGCGGAACTTCCAACCTCTCATCCGAAGCGCCGCCGTTGACGGCGCACTCCAAAATCACACGCCGATGATCCCGCGATCAAGCAACGTCTTAATCATGCGTAAACTGTCCGCTTCACGGAAAGGGCACACCGACAGAATCCCCGCAATATCCAATTCACCGTTGATTCGTGAGAGCACAAATCCTTCCTGCGGCCCAAGGCGTTCATTCGCCAGTTGATCCAAACTGGTAAGCAAACGCGGAACTGCATGTGGCGACAATCCATTCTGATAAACCTTGGCCACATAGCCTCGTTCCGCTTCTTCGCGCAAACGATGGGCTTCGTCGTTCTTGGGCTCCTGTTCGAGCGCGCTGTAGATAAACACCAGAGCATTCTCGACGTCATCCTCTTTCAATTCCGCGCGGGCCAATTCAAGCAGCTCCGGAACAGTCTTCGGCAACTTGAGCGCGGAAAGATCTGCGGCCACCTCAGTGGCCGGCGGTTCAGCCTCGCCGGCTACTCTGATCGCGCCTTTCTCAATCAGATCGAACAGCACCGCGTACGCGTGAAACAGCGACGTGTGCAGGTTGAAGCAAATCTCGGCCGCAGTGTGACGCTTCTCAACATGGTAAAGAACTTCGCGAATCTCTTTGCTTTCGTGAATCGAATGCGTCCAGCCTGACTGCAATTCAAAGAAGGTGCGATCGGACGGAATTACTTTGCGGTAGCGGGACCATTCATCGATCCGATAGATGCCGTCCATAATCACGGACGTCGCCTCGACCTTAATCCGAATCAGATCTTTCGGCAGCGGCTCGCTATCAAAAAACTCAAAATCGGCTTCCTCCCAAATGAACAGGTCGTAGATGATTTCCAGGGTGCGG
>DATISD010000058.1:0-2066 GCA_035469005.1 Pyrinomonadaceae bacterium
CCGGCAACCTGTGGTTCGGATTCTACGAAGGCGGCCTCGTCCGTTTTGCAGACAATCGCTTCACCCAATTTACAACCAAAGATGGATTGCCGTTCGGCTTAATTACGGACATTTTGTTAGATCGCCAGGGACGTTTATGGATGACTTCGACGAACGGCGGAGTCAGCCGAATCGACGACCCCACCGCCCCGAAGCCTGTTTTTGTTTCACTGACTACCGAACAAGGTTTGTCGAGCAATAACGCGCGCACAATCACGGAAGATCAGTTAGGGAACATCTACGTCGGAACGGTAAGAGGCGTGGACCAGATTTCGCCGGACACTATTCGAATCAAACATTATTCGGTCAGTGACGGGTTGGCGGGCGACTTTGTCGTAGATTCGCATTGTGATCGGAGCGGCACTTTATGGTTTGCAACTACAAACGGGGTATCCCGGTTTTCGCCGGGGGCCGGAGAAAGAGTTGAGCCTCCGACAATTTGGCTCGGCGGACTGCGGATCGCGGGTGAAAAGCAAGCCGTCTCCGAGTTGGGCCAGGCAGAGTTGTCAAAGGGCGAACTAAAATACACCCAAAACAATTTTCAGATCGATTTCTTCGGCCTGGATTTTCACGCGGGCGAAACTTTGCGGTACCAATTCATGCTGGAAGGTGCAGACTCGAAATGGAGTCCACCGACTGAGCAACGCACGGTTACGTACGCGAATCTTCGACCGGGCTCGTATCGTTTCCTGGTGCGAGCAGTAAATAGCGACGGGACTCAAAGCGAGCGGCCCGCGGTCTTGTCTTTCAGGATTCTGCCGCCTATTTGGCTGCGCTGGTGGTTTCTGACTCTGGCAGTCCTCCTGACGATCGCTCTCCTTTATCTTTTTTATCGTTATCGTATGGCCCGGCTGCGTGAAGTAAATGCCGCGTTGGCCGAAGCGAAGCGCGCGGAAGAAGATTTGAGCCGGACGCGCGCTGAGCGACTTATCGAACTTGCGCGGGTACGCACACGCATAGCCACTGATTTGCACGACGACATCGGAGCTTCGTTGACGCAGATTGCCATCCTCAGCGAAGTCGCGCGACAGCAAAACATGCAGGGCAACGGCGCAAGTCTCGAACCTTTGAACTCAATTGTGAACGTCTCGAACGAGCTGGTCGAAACGATGAGCGACATTGTCTGGGCCATAAATCCCGAAAAGGACCGCTTGCAGGATCTGATTCAGCGCATGCGCCGCTTTGCCAGCGATTTGTTGAGCGCCAAAGGAGTACAATTCGATTTCAATGCGCCCACCCATGTCCTCGAAATCCCTTTGGGCGCCAACGCCCGCCGTGAAGTGTTTCTCATCTTCAAGGAAAGCCTGACGAATATCGCTAAGCATGCGGACGCCACGCGAGTAAAGATCGATTTTGACGTATCGGAGGACGACCTGAGGCTGTCAATCACCGATAACGGTCACGGCTTCGATCTTGCGCATAGAGGTGCCGCCCTGGCCGGCCGGGAGAAAGGTGGTCACGGTATCTTCAGCATGAAAAAGCGCGCGGCCGAACTAAACGGAAGCCTGGACATCCGTTCAGAAGTTGGCCAGGGCACGACCATCGCCGTTCGGTTACCACTTGACGTAGCCGCGCGCTACGCCCGGGTGGCGACTACCCAGATGGGTGGCGACAACTGACCGCCACATGCATAAAGTCTCGATTGGCCATTGTGATGGAAACACAAACCGATGTAATCAAGACGGCCGTCGTCGAGGACATGAGAGACATCCGCGACGGGCTGACAACGTTAATAAACTTCACCGAGGGCTTCCGCTGCACCGGCAGCTATCCTTCGATGGAGGAGGCACTGGCGCGTTTGCCAGGTAATATTCCTGACGTATTGCTCAGCGATATCGGTCTGCCGGGCATGAGCGGCATCGAAGGAATTCGCATCCTCAAAGAGCGTTATCCGCAGATGCAGATCCTCATGCTGACCGTTTATGACGACGATGATCGCAACTTCGACGCGCTATGTGCGGGCGCCAGCGGATATCTGCTGAAGCGTACATCGCCCGCGAAATTGCTCGAAAATATCCGCGAAGCCA
>DATISD010000059.1:0-5818 GCA_035469005.1 Pyrinomonadaceae bacterium
GCTTGGTCATGGCGATTGCCATTCGATGCCCGCCAATGATGGTCGGCGCGACCACGTGATTGGCGCCGGCGCGCAGTAACTTTGCCTCGGCCTGCTCTTCCGCCGCACGCGCTACGATGCGCAGGTTGGGATTGAGATCCCTGGCGGTCAGCACCACATAGACATTGTCGGCGTCATTGGGAAGGCACGCGGCCAGTCCACGCGCGCGTTCGACACGAGCCTCGCGCAGACTCTCTTCGAGGGTCGCATCGGCTACAAGGACGTTAACGCCCCGTTGACTGAATTCCGCGGCGCGTTCCTGATCATTTTCGATTACCACAAAGGATTGGTTGGTGGCCAGCAGATCGCGCACCAGGTGCGATCCGACCCGACCGGAGCCACAGACGATGAAGTGATCGTGAAGCTTGCTCATTTTCTTCGATTGCCGCCGCTGCCCGAACGTGGACAGCAGTTCAGATTGGACGACAGATTGAACTATGGTCGAGGCGCCGAGCGCAACTCCGCCTACGCCAATCAACATTATGACCACGGCAAACGACCGGCCCGCGGCACTTTGTGGCGTGACATCGCCATAACCGACCGTAGTCAGCGTCTGCACCGTAGCGTACAAACTGTCCGCGAACGACCATCCTTCAATCATCCGGAAACCGAGAGTGCCGAACATGATTGAAAACGCCAGCGCCGTGAGAGCATAACGAATTTGAAAGATTGTTCGTCGTCGATGTCGAAGGAAGGGCATGACGTGTCACAAAGTGTCGGCGGTTTTCAAGCCGTCGGAAAAGCGAGCGGCAAGCGTGTCAGAACCGGGAGCGATAGCGACCGGATCAGTGCGTAACTTCGATTCTGACAAAAGTTGTACATCGTGCGGCAAACTGAACCGATCCGGTCGTTACCGCTCCCGGTTCTGACACGCTATCTGCGCTTCCAACGAACGCCGTCTTTCGTGTCTTCAAGGACGATTCCGCGATCCGCGAGTTCGTCGCGAATCTCATCTGCGCGGTTAAAATCGCGCCGATGGCGAGCTTCCTGCCGTTCGTCAATCAACTTCTGAATTTCATCGTCCAGCATTTCCGCTTTCGACTGGCCGAAGATGCCCAGAACGCTGTCGAATCGGTCAATCGCAGCGAGTATCTCGCCTTGATTGTCTGCGCGTAAAGTCCCGCGCGCCAGGGCTGTGTTTACTTCGCGTGTGAGATCGTGGATTGCGGCCAGCGCGACCGACGTGTTCAGGTCGTCATCCATGCCGGCCTCGAACTCTAGTAGTGCTTTTTTTGTCACGGCTGAGATTTCTTCATCGCTTCCGGCTTCGGTCCGCGCTTCTTGTAGTCGCGCGCGAAAGTCGCGCAGGCTGACGACTGTCTTCTCAGCGCCACGCAAAGCATCGAAAGTGAAGTTGAGTTGTTTGCGCGGCGGAACGCTCAAAAGAAAGTAGCGCACGCCGGCGGGCGTGAAACCTTTGGCAGTCAAATCACGAAACGTGTAGTAGTTGCCTTTCGACTTGGACATCGTTTCGCCTTCGACTTTCAGGTGTTCAAAGTGGAACCAGTAGCGCACGAATTGCTTACCGGTGGCGCCCTCGCTCTGGGCGATCTCGTTTTCGTGATGCGGAAAAACCAGGTCAATGCCGCCCAGGTGAAGATCGAAAGTCTCTCCTAAATATTTCATCGACATCGCTGAACACTCGATGTGCCAGCCCGGCCGCCCGCGGCCCACGCTCGTTTGCCAGGCAGGTTCTTCCTGATTCGTGGGCGCTTTCCAAAGAGCAAAATCCCTCGCATCTTCCTTTTCGTATTTGTCCGTGTCGACGCGTTCACTAGCGCCGGCGACATTGCCGGCGAAATTGATCTTGGAAAGCTTTCCGTACTCGGGAAACGAGCTGATGCGATAGTAAATCGAACCGTCTGATCGATACGCGTGGTTGTTTCGCTCGAGCTTGTCGATCAACTCGGCCATCTCGTTTATATGACGGGTGGCGCGCGGCGCTACATCCGGACGTTCGCAACCGAGGGCATCGAAATCTTCCCAAAACGCTTCGATGTATTTTGCCGTGTAGTCATCCAGCGTCTGGTTGTTTTCCTGGGCTTTGGTGATGATCCGGTCGTCGACGTCAGTCAGGTTCATGACCTGCGTCACGCGATAGCCTTTGAATTTCAGATAACGGCGAATCACGTCAGCGGCAATCGCTGAACGAAAATTTCCGATGTGACCGTAATCCCAAACCGTCGGGCCGCAGTAATAGAACCTCACTTCGCCTTCGACCAGGGGACGAAACTCTTCAACCTGACCTGAAAGTGTGTTGTAGATGCGCAACATTGAGGCCGAGTCTAGGGAAGGAAGGGAAGCCAGTCAAACGCGTTGGTGTCAGAAGCCCGACCGTGGCGGAGCGTTCTTAAAATGTTCGAAACCCTCGGGTTGAAGAGCCCATGTGTGGTTCTTTTCCTTAACCTGAATACTCACGGTTTCTGCTGTAACTTCGCCAACGCGGGAAATCGCTACGCCGTCGACCTTCTTTGGCAAGCGAGAAACATTCTCAGGCGCGACAGTGAAGAGCAGCTCGAAATCTTCCCCGCCGTGCAGCGCCAGCGCCAGCGGATCGAGAGCGCGGCGGCCGCAAAGGTGCCGCACGTCTTCATCCAGGGGAATCGCAGCCGCATCAATCACAGCGCCGACGTTACTCTCTTTGCAGAGATGATTGAGGTCGGACGATAAGCCGTCGCTCAAGTCGATCATCGCAGAAGCGAGTTGTTGTTCGCCCAAAACGATGCCCCAACCGACGCGCGGTTGTGGTTGGAGTTGACGGAGAAGAAGAGTCTGGATGGCGTAGTCGTCAGACCCGGTCGTTCCTGGGTCTCTAACTGACCCGGTCGCATCCACCACCCCGCGCGGGTGGCCCGCGCGGGGACGCCGGTCCGCTCCCGGTACTGACTTCGGCTCCACACGGGCGCCCAACTCGATCAACTTCAATCCTGCGGCGGCGCCTCCCAGGTTTCCGGTTACGTAGATTTGATCACCCGGTCGAGCGCCTGAACGCTTTACCGCGATGCCGGACGCGACTTCACCCAAAACGATCGAGTCGATGACGATGCCGGACTTTGTTTCTGAGACATCGCCGCCCGCCAGCGTCACTCCGAAGTGATCGGCCAGCGCAAAGAATCCCTCATAGAATTCATCTTTGAAGTCTGTGTTCCATTCGTCACGCGACATTCCGACTGAGAGAAACGACCAGAACGGCCGGCCGCCCATCGCGGCAATATCCGAAAGAGAAACCGCAATCGCTTTGTGGCCCAGCAATCGGGCGGGAGTCGCGCTGCGATGAAAATCGACGCCTTCGATTAAGAGGTCCGTCGTGACAATCAAATCATGGCCCGCAGCCTCACTGATGATCGAAGCATCGTCACCAATGCCGGTCAGTATTCGTGCTGAATGTTTGCGCGAGTTTGCCTGGCCGCGAAGACGTTCGATAAATTCGAATTCATTCATGATACTCCCTCTCCCTCTGGGAGAGGGTGGGGGTGAGGGAATAGTGCGCCCTAAGCCCTCACGCTTAATCCCTCTCCCACAGGGAGAGGGACGAATCCATCCTTGAAAGACCTTGTCACGTGGCGCGAGTTACTCGTTCACAGATTGCGGCGCAACGATTCCAAACCGCCTTCGATCGTCTCAATCGTGGTTGAGAACGAGAAGCGGACATGACCTTCGCCTTGCGGGCCAAAAACCACGCCCGGCACCGTTGCGACTTGCGCTTTGTCCAGTAAAAGTTCCGCAGCCTTGCGGCTGTCCCGGGTGATCGCAGTTACGTCGGGAAAGGCGTAGAAGGCGCCTGCCGGCGGCGCACACTTCAAACCGAGTTGATTCAATCCGCCAATTAACAAGTCTCGCCGCTCGCGATAAGCGGCACGCGACGTCGCCAAAAAATCTGATTCAGTTGTGAATGCAGCCAGGGCGGCCCATTGGGTTGGAGTCGACACGCCGTTTGATGAGTAGAGTGTTGACTTCGCCAGACCAGTCATCCAGGGCTCGCCGGCGACTGCATAACCGATTCGCCAGCCGGTCATTGCATATGACTTCGACAAAGTGAATGTCGTGATCGTTCGCTCGAACATTCCCGGCAGCGATGCGATTGAAACGTGTTCACCATCGTAGACAAGATCTTCGTAAGACTCATCGGCAATCAAAATCAAATCGCGAGCGATTGCAAATCGCGCGACCTGTTCAGTTTCTTCGCGAGTGAAAACGACGCCCGAAGGATTTGTCGGCGTGTTGAAATAAATCGCGCGGGTCCTGTCAGTCGAGTATTTGTCCAGTGTTCCGCTAACACCCTCCCCGCGCGCTTCATCTGTTGGGACCAGAACCAGGCGTCCACCGCAGTGGGCGACCAGATCTTTGATCGGTGTCCAATAAGGCGAGAAGATCAGCACCTCATCTGCGGGATCGACCGTTGATTGAAATGCTCCGAATAATCCCTGCATACCGCCGTTGACGACAATTACGTTCTGCACGTGCGCTTCAATGGCGTTACGTTGTCTAAGCTTCTCGGCTATCGCGGAGCGCAATTCCGGAATGCCCGATGACGGCGCGTAACGAGTCTTATTTTCCTGAACCGCCCTGGCTATTGCGTCCTTAATATAGTCCGGAGTGGGGCGATAAGGTTCGCCGCCCTCAAACTGATAGACCGCCGCGCCTTTGGCGCGCAATTCCATCACGCGGTTACGAATTTGCACAATGTCAGAAAAGCCAACTTCGTCCAGGCGCTTTGCGAGACGAAAGTCAGCAGCAGCAGATGGCACTTTGGTGTGGACCTCCGAAACCGAACCGAGGGTTAATGTTTTGAAGACCGGAGATTATAGCTTGCAGAACTGAAAGGGTCTATGTGTCGACACGGGGCTGAGAGGTTCCAAGGCCATTAAATATGCCCTGATCCGGTCTCTATCGCTCCCGGTTCTGACACGATCTTCAGGCAATACTGAAGCTTCTGTATCTTGAGACGATACGTTTAATCCTTCAGCTTAACTGCCAACGGCTAAATGTAACTATTGACACTGAATTCCCGGCACAGTACCATTCGCCTGCATTCGCGTTGACCTGTCAAACCCGCGCGTAGAAGGCTTCGCGTTTCAGTTGTCAATATGAGCCAGGCAGCCGCCGCGATTCCTCAAAAACTCTTTTTTAAGATCGGTGAAGTTTGTGAGCTTGCCGGCGTGCAGGCGCACGTCCTCAGGTATTGGGAAACCGAATTCCCGATGCTCGCTCCGCAAAAAAACCGGGCCGGCCAGCGAACGTATCGGCGCCGAGACGTGGAGATGGCTTTGCGAATCAAGGAATTACTGTACGACGAGCAATATACGATTGCCGGCGCCAAGAAGAGATTGGCCAGTGAACTCCGCGGACCCGGGCGCGAGACGTCAGAGGCGCCACAACCGAAAGCCCCAGTTCGTAGTCTGCAGCCCCCTCCTTCGCTCGCCGCCCGATTCAGTTCGACCACGGCGCCGGCGCCCCCGGCGTTGACCTCGGATCAACGCACCTCGCTGAAGCAGATCGCTGAGCAGCTTCGCGAGATCCTGGATCTTCTGGATGAGGGTGACAAAGCGCGGGAAGCCTTGCGCTCGCACGATGAGAATTAACCATCGCGCGCGTTTGACAAAGCAGCTTTTCCAGCCATACTGAAATCAGTTTGACGGGACGTGGCGCAGCCTGGTAGCGCGCACGCTTGGGGTGCGTGAGGTCGCTGGTTCGAATCCAGTCGTCCCGACCAGTTTTCCACCGGGCCAGATGCAGGGGAGTCGTTCCGACCGAGCTTCGCCCGCAGCGGAATTTCCAT
>DATISD010000060.1:0-10954 GCA_035469005.1 Pyrinomonadaceae bacterium
GCCTTCGGCGAATGTGTTTCCCGGTCTCAGGCCTATCGTGCAAAACGGGTCTGCCGAGAGGTGGACCAGCTTTGAATCCCCGTACTCGCACTTCTCAGTAATGATTCCGAGTAATGGTCTGGAAGGCTCTATAGTGACGTCGGACGCGAATGGTCAACCGGTTGCGCTGGATATTATTAAGGCTCTGGGCGAGCGTGCTCACCTAATGGTCATTGCGGGGAGGGGGCCGGAGACGAATCTCACAGATTCATCCTTTATCGACAAGTCAATTCACGACTTCATCAACAGTATCAATCAGGAGAAGGTTCAGCGCGGGCGTTCAGCAAGCGAAATGCTCTCCTTGAAACCAGTCCGAGATCTTAAGCTAGCCAACTATTCTGGCCGGCAATATGACCTCCAAAATGAGTGGTTCTCTGGCACGGTACGGGTATTCACGAGGCGAATGGGCGGTGACCGGCAACTTTTCGTCTTGTTAGCCTTGACCCGACCCGGCGGCGAAGGGTTTGCGAGTCAGTTCTTGAATTCCTTTAAGATTACAGAGTAGGTTAAGCGTCGCTTGTACTTGCGTTACGTTCGTGACTTCCACTTCATCCCGTGCCTGGCGGCATCTTCACGCCCGGCATCAACCGCAGGATAATTCTTTGCCGGCGAGCCACGCGCTTGGGATTTACCTGCGGGTTAAAGATAGTACGCGGATTGGGAATCATTGCCGAAAGAAACGCGCCTTCGCGAGCGTTCAGACTCGCCGCAGGCTTGTGAAAATAAAACTGCGAAGCTGCTTCGGCACCGTAGATGCCGTCACCCCATTCGATCACGTTCAAATAGATTTCGAGAATCCTTCGCTTGGAAAGATTGCGCTCCATGAAGTACGTAATGATTGCTTCCTGACCTTTGCGCATAAACGAGCGCTCGCTCGACAAATAGAGATTCTTAGCCAATTGCTGAGAGATCGTTGACGCTCCACGCTTGAAATCCGGCAGGTTTGGCAGCCATGAGTCATTCTCGCCTTCTTGCTTTGCTTCCTTGTCGGCTTCCTTCTGCGCCTGATCCCATGCCTTTTGAATAGCTTCATAGTCAAAGCCGTGGTGAGTGGCAAAGTTTGAATCTTCGCCGGCCAGCACTGAGCGCTGAAGCTGAGGCGAAATCCGTTCCAAAGGAACCCAGATTTGCACACGCTTTGGTTGCGTGCCATTGCGTTCAGCTTCACGAATACGTGCTTCGATCATCGACGTAGTAGCCGGGTTCTGAGCACGGAGATCGGCGGCGCGCGGCAGCATTACGGCCTCAAACAAGAGACCTCCCAAGACCAGGCCGGCCACGGCATAGAAAATGTATCGGATGATTCGAAACACGAAGGATAGGGTAAAGGTAAACGAAGAAACGGTAAAGCCAAGAAAAAAGAGATCTGTGGCTGGCTAGTATTGAATCAAACTGCCTTCGCGCTTCGCTCGCCGCACGGCCCGATTAGACACCCATAGAGACAACGGCAGTAACACCGCCAGAAATATCACCAGCATGAACAACGGTTCGCGAACATCAGCGAATCCCTCTGGGGGCTTAAACTTTCGGCGCAGGAGTTTCTTGAGACGAAGAAATGAAACCGGGTAGGTTTGGCAGAGACGATCAACCGCGATTGCAACGGGGGGTGCTTTTGGATTCGGCCATGGTCCCGGTTTAGCGCCGGCGCTGTCGTGGATCGAGATACTCGCGCAGTCCGTCGCCTATGAAGTTAAATGCCAGGACAGTCAATGCAATGGCCAGGCCCGGAAAGATTAATGCGTGAGGTGCGGCTTGGAGCGTGGATAGGTCGCGCGCTTCTTCAATCATCACGCCCCACGAAGGGGCTGGTGGTGGAACTCCGAGACCGAGAAATGAAAGTGAGGCTTCAGACAAAACTGCGCCGGCCATGCCCAGACTAGCCTGGACGATCAAAGGCTGTATCGCATTCGGCAAAATGTGAACAAACAGAATGCGAAAATCGCCGGCGCCCAGCGCGCGTGCCGCTTGTACAAAATCATATTCGCGAACCTTCAGCACCTGCGCGCGAATCAGACGTGCATATCCGACCCAGCCAATAATGCATAATGCAAAGATCAATTTGTTGAGGCCAGCGCCAAGAAAAGCAACCAAAGCTATAGCCAGCAGTAAGCCCGGAAATGCCAGAAATACATTGAACAGGTAGCCCGAGAGGACGGAGTCAACCCAACCACTGTAGTAGCCGGCGACGGCGCCTATGATGGTGCCGACAAACGCGGACACGGCCACAACCACGACGCCAACCTCGAGCGAGATGCGCGCACCAAACACGACGCGCGAAAAGATGTCGCGACCGGTCGAGTCTGTGCCGAACCAATGTGCTGCCGAGGGCGGCATATAACGCATCGCCAAATTTGTTGTGCCGACGTCATAGTGGGCGATCCACGGGGCGAAGACCGCCACCAGGACGAAGACCGCGACAATCACAATTCCGATAATTGCCAAACGATTCATGACACTCGAATTCTCGGATCGAGCCGGCGATACAACATATCAGTCAGCGTGTTTGCGATGATGTAAGTCGTGCTGATTGCCAAAACGCAGCCCTGGACGATGCGGTAGTCGCGCTTGCCGATGCCGTCTTCGACCAGCAACAAGCCCAAACCGGGCCATCCGAAAATCTTTTCCGTAATGATTGCACCGGCCAGCAGGATACCGAGCTGCAATCCGAGCACGGTAACGACCGGAATCAACCCATTCTTCAGCACATGCTTATAGACGACTGCGCGCTCGCTCAAGCCCTTCGCGCGAGCGGTGCGGACGTATCCTTCGCCCAGTTCCTCGATCACCGACGAGCGCACCATTCTGGTTAGAATTGCCGAGAGCGCCGCACCCAGGGTCACTGCCGGCAGGATGATGTCACTCCAGACGAACCGTCCTGACGGCGCCAGCCAACCCAGTTTGACCGCGAACACATAAACCAGCATTGGACCAATCACAAAGCTGGGCAGACTGATCCCCACCAGCGCGATCACCGATAGGGAATTGTCCAACAATGTGCCGCGATTTTTTCCGGCGACTACGCCGAGCGGAACGGCAATCGAAATCGCAATCAGCATCGCCGTGACTGCCAGTTCGATTGTGGCTGGATAACGTTCGAAGATTAGTTGGATGACCGGCTGTTCGGTGCGAAAAGATTTTCCCAGGTCGCCGTGCAGGAGCGCGATCCAATAGTCGTCGTAGCGATTATTGAGGCCGTACCAGCGAAAGTGACGCTGGCCGCTATTGTCTTCAGGGAAATCAAAAAAGAAGGCTGGTCGATCGAGGCCGTGCTTTACTCGAAATTGAGCCAGCTGTTCAGGCGTCGCCTGCTCTCCCAGCACGGCCACCGCCGGATCGCCGGGCACCAGCTCAATTAAGAGAGTGACGAGCGAGACTACCGTCCACACCACAAGGATCAGAAAGCCAACGCGGCGGAGTAATCCAAACAGTTTGTACTTCATCCCTGAGTGCGTGGACTGTGGCGGCTGTCCAACGACGGCGGATGATATCAGATCGGCGGGATTGGGGACATGCCAGTGAAGGATAAAAAGAAAAACGTAGCCGGGATCCGCTTTCGCCAAACAGGTTCAGCCCCGACAACCGAACCCAATCAGCTAGGCGAACCCCGAAGACTACGTTGCTTGATTGCTGCCTTTCGGCGGCAATCAATGCCTGCAACGCAAGATTAGTCTCGCGCTCCAAGCGAACTCGAGGTGCGCAAGATCATTCTTGCGCTACACGCGGCGGCCTGTGTGCAGGGCTGCGATACCGCCGCTCAAATTTTCAAACTCAACCTCATCAAATCCTGCTGCACGCATCATCTCGGCCAGCGCTTCCTGATTCGGAAACTTGCCAATCGAATCCGGCAAGTATTCGTAAGCCGACCGTGAGCCGCTGAAGCCTCCGCCTATCCAGGGTAGTAGGCCCCAATAATAAAAGCGCACGAGCTGACGAATAACGGGAACCGTCGGCTGCGAGAATTCGAGAATCGCAAGCGTGCCTTTGGGTTTGAGAACCCGTCTCAACTCTGCCAGGCCGCTCTCAACACTCGACAGGTTTCGCAGCGCGAAAGCAATGGTGATGCAGTCGAACAAAGAATCCGCAAACGGTAATTTCAGAGCATCGCCTTCGATAAAACGAAGTTGCGGCGCTTTCCGGCTTGCCAGTTCGAGCATCGGCCGGCAGAAATCAATTCCCACTACCGGCGCAGCAGTCTTTTCAAAGATCTCGATGCTTAAATCTCCGGTGCCACAACCAACGTCAAGCACCCGAGCATCCGGCGCCAATCGTGGCGCTATTTTTCTGACAACGCGTCGTCGCCATCGGGTATCGACGTTCGCAGACAGCAGGTGATTCAACAGATCGTATCGCGGAGAAATTTTCGCGAACATTTCGCGAACCCGCCGAGCGTGATCTTCCGCTGAATTTCTCTGTCCTGAGTCAGTTAAGCCCATGAGCCTGGGAAAATGGTTGCAAGCCGCTTGCGATAGCTTTGTAAATCAAGGCTTCGTCGCTGGTCTTTGAGGCTCAGATGAAGGTTTCAGTGCTGGTTTGGCATGGGGTAACTCGATGTTAGTGACGGTGGATTTGAGTTGCTCAATATCACCTACGACGACCCTGGCCTGCCCAGTGTCTTTAAATAATCGCGTGGCCACACGCTGAATATCGGCGACGGAGACACGACTGATCTCGTTTGCAGGATTCGCCGTAAGCGAAGTTTTAAGAATTTCAGAATCGAGCCATGCATCAGCTATTAAATCCAACTCGCTGCCGCTCTTGCCGAACTCCGCGAGCACGACACTTCGAGCTCGGTCCAACTCAGCCGCAGTTGGTTCGGTCTGGGCCAGGGTTTTCATAACGTCCTGCCCGGCCGTAAGAGCTTTCTGCGCGGCCGCCGACGGCACACTTGCGGCGAAGACAAACATGCCCGGCAAAGTATGCGCTTCATGCCGGACAATAGTGGACGAGAGTTCCGGAATCGCAGCCTGCCAACGTTCACGAGCTATTTGCGCCAACATTGACGCGGCGATCGCGTCGCGATCCGAACGCGCCAGACCGCGTACCGCCAGACGAATCTCGGTATTGGTGCTCCCAGCCTGGTTAATCAGCAGAGTTCGATCGCCGGGAGCATCTGGTTGACGAAAAGTCGAAGCCACCTTGCGGTCACCTTTTTGCCACGGCCCAAGCAGCTGACGAAGGGCACGCATCAGACGCGCTTTGTCAACGCCTCCAATCACAACCAGGGCTGCATTGTCGGAATGAAGAAACCGTTCCTGGGCCAGCATGAGATCAGCGCGGTCAACTTTTGGCAGACTCTCCAGATCCCCTTCCGCCGGTCGACCATAGGGAAACGTGCCGAAAAGTCGAGCCGCGGTGGTGCGATCGGCAATCAATGAAGCTGAAGGCGGCGCTTTTCCTAATTGAGCGATTCGGGCTTCACGAAGCTTCGTCACACTCTCGCCAGATAAGTTCAGACCGATGATCGCGTTTCGCAGTAACTCCACGATTCGCTCGACTTGCGATGCCTTTCCGGAAATCGTCACATCAATTGAGTCGTAGCTGGTGGCAACTTCGAGGCGCCCGCCGAGCTCGTCGGTTACATATTCACGTGTGGCTGGATCGGGGAAAAGCGCGTCGCTAAGCAAAGCCATGGTCCCGGCCTTCCCGGCTAAATCAAACGCAGCGCCGCTGTTCAGGCGTAATTTCATGAATACGTTGTTGTCTCCTGGGCGCTGCCAATAGAGGACCGGCAATCCATTCAGCAGCAGCTCCCGGGTTGGCGATGACGCAGATTGTGCCGGTGAATACGAGACGATCCCGGCAAATACAAGGAAACCAAAGGCGTAAAGACAGCGATAAATAGCGGATGTCCTGGTCATGCGGGCGTTTGTGGTGTCTCTCACAATCCGGGGACGAACCCTTCCAGATTCACGGGTCCGCAGCTGACGAGCCGTTTGGGATGCGAGAAAAAAGAGTTT
Source organism: Pyrinomonadaceae bacterium (assembly GCA_035469005.1). Taxonomy (GTDB): domain Bacteria; phylum Acidobacteriota; class Blastocatellia; order Pyrinomonadales; family Pyrinomonadaceae; genus UBA11740. The sequence continues at coordinate 5,997 of DATISD010000060.1, forward strand.
AGATGCCGCCCTTAGGTCCGTCAACCCGAAGCTATTTCACGGCATCAAAGCCCTGTCAACAGCGAGGTTTAAAGCTGCTCGACCGGTGCGAAACGATAGTATAATTGGCAAGCGGAAAGAAACTGCCAAAATTGGCGTCTTTTTTCCGCAACTTTTTATCGATTAGTAGTAATAAACAGTAGGAAGCCAGTTCCTGCAGGATCGAGCGCTTTGATTGACGAACCAGGAAACAGACGAACGGCTGCTGGAGGAAGCAGGGCACGGGAAGATGGCGGCTTTTCAAATCCTGTATGAGCGTTATCGGGATCCGATTTTTCGATTTGCGTATCGAATGTTGGGTTCGGTCGAAGCAGCAGAAGACGTCGTGCATGACTGCTTCCTGGGTTTGATAAAGGAGCCTGGTCGGTTTGATTCCACGAAAGCGTCGCTGCGGACTTACCTGTATGCGGCGGCGCGGAACCAGGCGGCGAAACGGTATTTGAATAGCAGTCGCGAATCTGGCATTGATGAGTTGCCGAACGAACCACGAGTGGCCGCGCATCTTGAGCCAATTCGGCAAGTGCTCGACAACGAACTCGCCGGCGAAGTTCAACGAGCGATAGAAAGTTTGCCGCCACTGCAGCGCGAGGCTTTGGTTCTTTTTGAGTACGAGGATCTTTCACTGGCAGAGATTGGCGCGATCGTCGGCGCCGAACCAAACACGGTGAAAGCGCGGTTGTTCCGGGCCCGCGATAAACTGCGCGCGAGGCTTGATAGATATTTCCGGATTGGCCGTGAAGCTGTTACAGTGAAGCGGGCGTGAAAAGCAGTTGCCGCGCCTGCATGAGCACTTAGGATTTTCAAAATGAGTAATACAGATTCAAAGTTCATGCAGGACGAAGAACTGCGAGGTTTGCTGAATAAGTGGAGCGCTCCCGAAGCTCCCGGTTCGTTGGATCAGCGCGTCGCCGCTTCATATCAAACTATGAGTAGCGAGCGCCTGAGTTCGGTACTTGATCCCCAGCGGGAGAACGAGGTAGTTAAGATGAAATTTTGTAATACGTGCCAGGAGCAATTTGCCGATCGTTTTAGTTTCTGCCCGGTTGACGGAACACCCCTCAGTGTCGTTCCGGCCGTGACAGCCGCGCCTGCAAACAATGTCGCGCCGGCTGATATTGAAACGTCTTATCCAATGGCAGAAACTGCGGAACCCGAAAAGCCCGCGATCGTTCCGCCGGCGCCAATTGCCGCGGCCCCACCGGTTGTAACTGCGGCTCCGTCCCCGGTTTTGAATACCGTGGCCGCGGCTTCAACAGCAGCCGCTGGCGCGCACGCCATGATCGGTGAATATCACCTTACTATCCTGGAAGATCGCGGATTGTTTCCCCGGCTCGCAGAAGAGTTGGGCAACGTAGCTCACAACTATCAACTAACCTGGCCAGAATTCAAGCGCGACCCGTTTGGCTTCATGAAGCGTTCGTTCCAGGGCTATGGAAAGATGGTGGGCGGATTCTTTGCCAGCCGCGACGTGGTAATTGCAATGCTGCTGTCAGTGGTGGCAATGGTGGCTTTGGTGGGAGCGATCTTCTTGCTTGATCGTACAGGAGCGGGTGGCCCTTCGCGCAAGTCAATGATTATCGTTGCGATAATTGGCTTCTGCGGATTGCTCGGCATCTTTGCGACGTGGTTTAGCCGCGATCACGGCGCTGCGGTAATGGGTGCGCCGCCTTCGGATTCGCGTAACGTCTTGTCCGGCATCATCGCAAGCTTTGCGCTTTTGTTCCTGGTTGTTGGCGGCGCGTTTTTCTGGGATCGACATCAACAAGCCAAAGCTGCTGAGCTAGCGAAAGATGACGATCTGGAATTGACGCAGATGATCTCCGAAATCCCTAACGAACAGCCCACGCCTGACGAGGGAACAGCGGGCATGGCCAAAGGTAATGGCGGCGGCAGCAAACCCAAACAAGAGAAGGCCGGCGGCGGCGGCGGTGGTGGCCGGGAAGAGCAGGCTCCTGCATCGTTCGGAAAACTTCCGCAGGCTGACCTCCGGATCCCGCAAGTCGTAGCGCCTGATCCGCATCCGCCGGTAATCAAGAATCCGGCATTGCCGATGCCCGCGACGCTCGATGCTGACCCGGTTCTGTTCCCACCAGATACTCGTCAGCTTAACTACGGCGATCCGAAATCTAAATCTACAACTCCTTCATCCGGTCCCGGCACTGGCAATGGTATCGGCAGCGGTACCGGCGGCGGCGTTGGTCCCGGCTCGGGTGGCGGTTACGGCCCGGGTGAAGGCGGCAACACTGGTGGCGGCTCGCGTAATGAAGGCGGCGGCGGTCCCGGCGGTGGCGGCGGTGGCACTGACTACAACAAGATCTTCAGTGGTCGTGACGTGAACTCAAAGGCCCGCGTACTTTCGAAACCAGAGCCGACGTACACTGAAGCCGCGCGAAAGAATCAAATCACCGGCACAGTTGTGCTTCGCGCTGTGTTCTCTTCGGGCGGATCGGTTACGAATATCCACGCCGTGTCCGGTTTGCCGGATGGTTTGACTGAGCGGGCGATTGCCGCCGCGAAGCAAATCAGGTTTGTTCCGGCGACCAAGGACGGGCGTCCGGTATCGATGTGGATGGAGTTGCAGTACAACTTCAATCTGTATTAGCCGGAAGCGCAGGCATCCAGCCTGCGGTACGCTGACATCTTGTCGGCATAAGATGAAGAAGAGGCGAGCCATGGCTCGCCTCTTTTTTTGGAGTGCGGCGGCTTGACGCCGCTTTGTCTCGAGTAACCTGTGCGTTTCAGAGTAGAAAGCGCCGCCAAATCGGCGCACTCCAAATCAGCTTGCGCTACACCGCTCCGCGACTCGTCTAATCCTCTTAACGCCCTCCTGCAAACGATCCATCGAAGTCGCATAGGAGATGCGTATGAATCCGTCCGCGCCGAAGCCGGCACCATCCGTTACCACGGTTTGTTCTTTCTCCAGAAGTTCACTTGCGAAGTCTTCGGAGCTTTTCGATCTTCCTTTCAGACATCCGCGCACATCCGGAAAAGCATAAAATGCACCTTCAGGTGGCGGACACTTGAGGCCGGGGATCTCATTGAGCGCGTTGAGCAGCCATCCGCGGCGGCGAGTGTATTCTGCCAGCATTGTCGCAACTGAATCCTGTGGGCCAGCTACCGCCTCGACGGCGGCAGCCTGGGAAATCGACGTGGCATTGCTGGTGGAATGCCCCTGCACTTTCAGCATCGCGCGGGTCCAGTCCGCATTTGCCAACGAATAGCCAATTCGCCAGCCGGTCATCGCATACGTCTTCGAAAAAGATCCGGCGATGCACAGCCGCTTACGGAGCTCCGGCCGCAAAGATGCGGCGCTGAAAACACTTGCCGGTGAGTACACGAACCGCAGGTAGCATTCGTCCGAAACCGCGTACAGCTCTCGTTCGGCGACTACTTCCATAATGGCTTTGAATTCGGTTGGCGGAATAACGCGACCTGAAGGGTTACTCGGCGAATTGAGAATGATTAATTTAGTTTTGGGAGTGATTGCGCGGCGCACCATGTCCGCGGTTAGCACGAAGCCATTGTCTTCAGTCTCAATGAAAACTGATCGGCCGCGCGCGAACGTCACGATCTCGGGAAAGGTGACCCAGTACGGCTTCGGGATTAGAATTTCATCGTCAGGATTGATCAGCGAAATAACCGCATTGAAGATAGCCTGCTTTCCGCCCGACGTGCCCATGACCTCATTGGGCTGATAAGTCGCTCCAAAATCGCGCTCATACATGCCGATGATGGCCCGCTGTAAATCGCGAGTGCCGGCAGTGGGCGTATATTTGGTTTTGCCGGCGCGCATGGCCGCGTCGGCGGCGTCTTTGATATTTTGCGGCGTGTCAAAATCGGGCTCGCCCGCCCCGAGATCCACTACATCAACGCCGGCCGCGCGCAGTGCGTCGGCCGCTTGCATCGCTGCCAGCGTAGATGAGGCTTTCATCCCGGCTACGTTTTCGGAGACCTGAAAGTCGGAAGATATTTTTGAAGCTGCCATAACTAAGGACCTGAAATGCCGATTGGAGTAATTCCTTGTCTGTTTAAAGGCGTTAGAGCACCGACGTACAGTCGAAAGCAAACTGACAGTTTGCGGCGGCTTATCCGCAAGCTGTCGGCTCCCGTTACAAAGAGCCAAATGACGTTCCTACCCTAACACCGCCTGGTTCAAGCCTCACGCCTACTTGAAATTATTTCTTGCTTCGCATTCGTTGTTCGACGATCGCCGGAACTAAACCTTCGATACGCGCCCCAAGGCTAAACACTTCCTTCACCAGCCTGGAACTGACATACGAATAGGTTTCTGCGGGCATCATGAACACGGTTTCAATGGCCGGTTCCAGACGTCGATTCATCAAAGCCATCTGCAACTCGTATTCATAATCCGAAATCGCGCGAATTCCGCGCACGATTGCATTTGCCTTTCGATCGGCCGCGTATTGGACCAATAGTCCCTCGAAACTCTCCACTGATAACTGGCAATTACCGCGATCAATCTCTTTGAGGACCTCGCGAAGAATCTCGCAGCGCTCGTCAACTGAAAAGAATGGTGTCTTTTCGGGATTCACGAGTACCGCGATGATGATTTCGTCGAATAGTTTACAGCCTCGTTGAATGATGTCGAGGTGACCGTTGGTGACTGGATCGAATGAACCCGGATAGATGGCGCGGCGCATGAACGAAGATGGTAAATCGTAAATCGTAAATGGTAAATAGCAGAAGCCGCCGTTAACCTGAAGGGTATTGGCTAATTGAGTAGTTGGCGGGCGACAACCGCCCGTGAAACCACACGCAAGATGTGCGTGCCGTCAGGCTTTGCCCCAAAACACTCTACGTCTGGCCAAGTGCATGAGCAGCGTTACGGAACCGCGAGCGATAGCGAGCGGAATATAGGACAACCAGGGTGAACGGCGTTGAAAAGCCTGAGAAAACCT
>DATISD010000061.1:0-5652 GCA_035469005.1 Pyrinomonadaceae bacterium
CAAATAAATGGTGTCTCGGATGGCGAGTACGAAATCGCTGCGGTTGCCGGAGGCGGGCCAAACTCGGAGCTGTTTGCTTCGTCGACCCGGCGGATAGCCGTCAAGGGCTCTGATATCACCGGTCTCGAACTCGTCTTGGCGCCAATGGCATCGATTGCCGGCCGCGTCAATTTCGAACCAGATGAAAAACTAAACTGCGGACGACGTCGCGATAGTGCGGTGCGCGAGACCATGATCTTACTACGGCGCGATCCACTGCCGGATAAATCCGGAGCGCAAAAACCAAACGACAAATCAGACGCCCAGATTGATTCATTGATGTTTCCGACTACGGTGGACAGCGTTCCCAACGACAAAGGGGAGATCAGGTTTCGTAATCTCGTCCCGGCAACTTATCGCTTCGAGATTCGTTTGCCCGGCGCAGGTTGGTACGTTCGAGGCCTCAGCGTGGGCCCAGGCAAGAGAGTGCCGGCGAACCGAGGACCCTCGACGAATCTCGCCACCAATGGAATTAAAATCAAGGCCGGCGATAAGATTGCCGACGTCGAGATCACCATAACCGAGGGCGGAGCGGGCCTGCGCGGTCGCGTCGCGACTGGCGAAGGCCAGAGCTTGCCGCCTGCTTTGCGAATTTATCTGGTGCCGCCGGAGCGTGAGAACGTTGAAAATGTATTGCGGTTTTTCGAAGGAAGCACCGCTGCCGACGGCACGTTCGCGATTGGTAACATTGCGCCTGGCCGTTACTGGATAATCGCGCAACCAGCTGAGCAGATTGACGCAAGCACAATGAAATCGATCAAGACCGATAGCGCGTTGCGCACGAAAGCGCTGCGCGACGCTGAAGTCCTTAAGAAAGAGATTTCCTTCAAGCCGTGCGAGCGAACGGTCGATTACGAACTTCCCTACTCGCCCTGACACCGTCCGATCAATAAGTCCACTGAAAAGTGACATCCAGTCGATTCCAGCTGACATCGAATTGGTTCCGGAAACTTAACGACCGTCTGTATCCGTATTACAGCATTGCGAACGCCATGGACTGCGACCGCGAACTCTTTGTGGTAGATTTATTCATTGATTTATTTGCGGTTCAGATTATCGGATCGCTAAACGAAAAACGGGAGTCAACGTGAAACGGACATTCTTAATTCTTGCGCTTACATTTTCCCTGATATCGCCGTTATTCGCGCGGCCGAGAGCGATCCAATTGAATTCGCTGGTGCGGCAATCGCAGGGCGCGGCGCCGGCCAAAACGATCGCCTCGAAACCGGCTTCGTACATTGCCGGAAAGGTTCTGGCGAACGGGCTGGAAATCATCGTGCTCGAAGATCATTCCGTGCCGATCGTGACCATTGAACTGGCGGTGCGCAATGGCTCGTTCACTGAACCGCCCGAGCTGAACGGCCTTTCTCACCTGTACGAACACATGTTCTTCAAAGCCAATCGTGCGGTGGCCAATCAGGAAGCGTATCTGCAAAAAATCGGCCAGCTCGGAATTGCTTATAACGGTGAAACGCGCGAAGAAGTCGTCGAATACTATTTCACCACGACGAGCCCGAACCTGCGCTCGGCAATGAACTTCATGCGCGACGCGGTTCGCTATCCGTTGTTTGACGAAAGGGAGTTCGAGCGCGAGCGGCAAGTCGTGATCGGCGAAATCGATCGCAACGAGTCCGAGCCGGGATACTATCTCAACAAAGAGATGAACGACCGTCTTTACTATAAGTATCCGAGCCGGAAACAACCGCTGGGCAATCGCCAAACCGTCTCGACGGCGACGACGGCGATGATGCGATTGATTCAGGGTCGCTACTACGTGCCGAATAATTCCGCTCTGGTGATCACCGGGGATGTAAAAACCGCCGACGTCTATCAGATGGCCCAGGATTTTTTTGGCGACTGGCCGCGCCGGGAAAAAGATCCTTTCGTCGAATTTCCCATGGTCGAACATCCGCCGCTGCAAAACAGCGCGGGCAGCATCATCAAACAGCCGGTGACGAATGTGCTGATCGAGATTGGCTGGCAAGGTCCATCGATCGGGAAAGACGATGCCGCGACTTACGCTGCGGACACTTTTTCTTTCATCATGCAGCAACCTGATTCACGCTTTCAGCGAAATCTGGTCGACACCGGTTTGGTGAATGGCATTGCGATCGGCTATTACACGCAACGCAACGTGGGGCCAATCAACGTCATCTTCCAGACGAGTCCCGACAAAGCGAAAGCCGCACTCAAAGCGGTCTATAACGAAATCGCGCATTTCAACGATAAGGACTATTACACCGACGAACAGCTCGAGAGCGCCAAGGCGCTGTTGGAGGCAGACGATCTTTATTCGCGCGAAAAATTCGACGAGTATGCGAAGACGCTCGGATTCTGGTGGTCATCGACCGGGATTGATTATTTTCGCGGCTATCTCGCCAATCTACGACGCACGTCGCGGGCGGACATCAGCCGCTACGTCTCAACTTACATTCAGGGCAAGCCCCACGTCAGCCTGGCGTTGATATCTGAACAGGCGCAACAACAGGCTAAGTTAACGCCGGAAGATTTGATCGGACAGTAGAGTTTTAGATTAGAAGCCCGCTTGAGCAGGAGCATTTTTTGAGAGTCGCGTTCCTAAGGGCCGGGTTTCTGAGACGTTTCGGAGTTGAAGAGAATTGAAGATGAAAACGGAAAAATATCCAATGATAAATAGTAAATGGCGTTCACTGCTTCCGGCCTACGGCCTACTGTCTACTGTTTTTTGCTTACTGCTTACTCTGAACGTCGCGACTGCGCAGACGCCGGGCCCGCTGCCGCAGACGACGGCCCCGGATTTTCAGACTGTCATCGCGCAGCAGGCAGCGCAAGTTACTGAGTTCGATGTGAACGGATTGAAAGTGCTGGTCAAGCGCCGGGAAGGCAGCCAAACCGTTGCCATCCAACTCTACATCAGAGGCGGCGCAGGCAACGTCACGGCGACTAACGCCGGCGTCGAAGCTTTCATGCTCAACGTGGCCAGCGAGGCAAGCACCAGTTTCCCGCGCGACCGCCTGCGCAAGGAATTGGCACGTATGGGTACGGTGCTCGGCGAAAGCGTGAGCTATGACTATTCGGCGCTGTCGATGACGGCCACCCGCGCAAACTTCGATCGCTCGTGGGACATTTTCACGGACATCGCGCTGCATCCTGCATTTACCAAGGAAGACGTTGACCTCGTAAAAACACGGCTGGTCGCGAGTCTCAGCGATGACACGGACGAGCCCGACACTTATTTGCAGCGCCTGCAGGAGAAAGTTGCCTACGCCGGACACCCTTACCTGAATCGTCCGGAAGGAACCGCTGAATCGATTGGCCGTCTGACGGGAGAGGATTTGCGCGCGTATCACCAGCGAACGATGCAAACTTCCCAACTGCTGCTCGTGATCGTCGGTGATCTCGATGCGGCGCAACTGAAAGCCCGCATCACTGCATCCTTTGGCAAGCTGCCTCGTGGGAATTACAAGCCGCAGCCTGCGCCAGCGCTCACCTTCAATGCTTCGACCGTTGACATTACCAGCCGCGAGTTGCCGACCAACTACATCCAGGGATTGTTCACTGCGCCGTCGATTACCTCGCCTGATATTTATCCCATGTACGTGGCCTCATCGCTCCTGCGCGATCGCGTTTTTGAGGAAGTACGCGTCAAGCGAAACTTATCTTACGCGCCTGACGCTTTTCTGCGCACCCAGGCTGCCAACATTGGCGGAATCTACGTCACCGCGGTTGACGCAAACCAGGCGGTGCGGGTAATGCTGAACGAAATGACGCGACTTCAACGCGAGCCGATTAGTAAGGACGACATCACTGCGGTCATCGCGCAATTTCTGACGACCTATTACATCGGCCAGGAAACCAACGCGGCCCAGGCCGCAGGTCTGGCGCAATACGAATTAATTGGTGGTGGCTGGCCTAACTCGCTGCAATTCTTAGAAAAGCTTCAGGCAGTAACGCCCGCCGACGTGCAGCGTGTCGCCCAAAAATACATGCACAACATTCGCTTCGTCGTACTCGGCAATCCAGCGGCGGTCGATAAGACTGTGTTTACTGGTCAGGCGGGAAACTGAAGCTGGAGCGGCTGGGCTAGCGCTTTCTGTTAAGGATCGCTGAGGCGGTTACCTCTCTGTCTCCCTTGTAGGAATAGAGAAACATAATCTGGTTCCGATTAAGCCGTTGAATCAGGATATTTCCGCTGTCCTCGCATTTGTCCCGGTGCGTAGTCAACTGGTGCCTATTGCCTACTCTAGAATCTCACGTGCTCCTCCGGCACGCCTTGCTTGCATTCGACACATTCTTCCCCTGATTCATAAAACCGCTCGTTAAATTCAACCAGCGACTTAATCGCAACGTCACCTATTTGATTCGGAGCTGAACTGAAGCGCACGATGGCACCACAGCCGATAATTGGCGCACCGAGGCTGCGCACCAACTCAACCGTTTCTTCGATAGCGTGACCGCTGCGAATGATGTCGTCAACAATGATGCAGGGATTAATCTCGCCCTGGTTCACATACTGACGGAACGTGCGTTTGCCGTTTTCCTGCTCGGCCCAGTAAATCTGTTCCGCGTTAAGAGCATCGCGCACGCCGAAGGCGACCGGAATACCGCCGGAGCTCGGACTGATGATGGAGACTTTGGGCAGCTGACTGGCGATATCACGTTCAACGCGAAACTTGCGACTGAGCGCAACAGCCAGGACTCGCGCGGTGTCGTAATAGCGAAATGCCAGCGGCATCTGGAAATAATGCGCGGTGTGTTTGCCGTTCGGATACACGAAATGGCCTTCGCGAAATGCTCCGGTGCGCTTCAAAATTTGCATTATTTCTTCGGGTGACGGAATCAGTTGCACGCCTTGGGCTGCCATAGTTGCTCCTTTGATTGGGCGATGAGTAATGCGTGATGAGTCATGAGTATGACTTTCTGGGAAGCACTCCTACTCATCACGCATCACCGATCACTCATCACGGTAATTTTCGCGGCGTAGCATAACATCATTGTTAAGACTTTTCACTGAGGCTCACTGCTCGATCGATCAATTGAATCTGATCCTTTGAGAGATCCGGCGGCAAGGCGTTCAGAGCGAACCACTCGGCGCGTTTGATTTCAAAGCTGCACGGCCGAGGGATACCTGCTGCCTTTGCGCGAAAATAAATTTCCACCTGTCGCAAGCGCCCCAGGCTGCGCGCAAAAAGGACCTTAACATCTTCCAACTCGATTCCGATCTCTTCGCGAATTTCGCGGCGCAAGCCTTCTTCGGGATGTTCACCGTTGCTCAGGAATCCGCCAGGCAAACCCCAACCACTATCAGGACGGAATACATGTTCCAGCAACAAGACTTTTCCATCGTCGTGAAAAATGGCGACGGCCGTCGTCACCGTGAAGCGCTTCTGGCCAATGCGAGTCAAACGATATCGCATCCGCGGCGGGAGATGACGCCAAACTGCGCCGAGGAATTGCTTGAGCATGAGAACGGAAGCATAACATGTTGGCAGTAATTCAACGGGCGCCGAACAGAATTGACCACACTACCATTCATCGTTAATATTCGAGCGACTTCTTTCATTCATTTCAGCGCATAGTAAATTCAAATGGCAGCTAACCTTTCGGAAGCTAAATCAAACGCGGGTCCTGAAT
>DATISD010000062.1:0-10982 GCA_035469005.1 Pyrinomonadaceae bacterium
TGCGCCTCTCCCATTTTTGAAGTGACTAAATTTGAGGACGCAGCGACTGGAGCGCAACCGTCTCGGTTGCTGCTTAGAACCGCGTGTCCGGCGATTTGCAAGCGAGGACGCTTGCGCTCCAGTCCACGCCTAATTTACGTAGCGCGGAGCTGTCATGAATAAGGAGCTTTTTCTCGCAAGCCTGATCTGTCTGGCAACCGTTTCAACTGTCTGGCGGCTGTCGCCGCCGGTGCGAGCGATAGAAAAAGCGAGTAACGCAGCCCAATCGCAACCCCGGCGACGCGCCCCGGAATTAACCGGCGGCAGAGGATGGCTGAATACAGACAAGCCGCTTTCGCTCGCTGGTCTCAAAGGCAAGATAGTACTTTTGGATTTCTGGACCTATGGCTGCATTAATTGCCTGCATATCATTCCCGATCTGGAAAAGCTCGAACGGAAATACGCAAATCAATTGGTCATCATCGGGGTCCACTCAGGCAAGTATGAAAACGAAAAAGAGACTGACAACATTCGCCGCGTCATTGTGAGATATGACATAGCTCATCCGGTCTACAATGACGCCGATTTTGCGGTGTGGCGCGCTTATAATGTGAACGCCTGGCCCACGCGCGTACTAATTGATCCGGCAGGTTACATCGTTGGATACGTGCCGGGTGAAGGGAACTACGAACCTATCGATCAGGCCATTAATCAAGTGGCCGCGGATTTTCGCGCGCGTGGCGAGCTAAACGAGCAACCTTTACGTCTGGCCCTGGAGCGAGCCCGGGTCGGTGACTTGCCGCTCGCTTTTCCGGGGAAGGTTCTGGCTGATGGAAAGACAAATCGCCTGTTCATCGCCGATTCCGGTCACAATCGCATCGTCGTGACGTCACTCGACGGCGCTTTTATCGAGGCTATCGGTACCGGCAAAGCAGCGGCTGTTGACGGGCCATCTTCCGGAGCAAGCTTCTACCGGCCACAGGGCATGGCGCTCGACGGCGACTTCCTCTATGTCGCCGACACCGACAACCATCTGATTCGACGCGTCGATTTGAAGGCGCATTCCGTCGTTGCCATCGCCGGCACGGGTCATCAGGCGCGGGGACCTTCGACCAGTGGGCCGGCTCGGAGCATCGATGTGAATTCACCGTGGGACTTGCAACTCGTGGGGCGCAGCCTCTACATCGCGATGGCTGGGCCACATCAGATCTGGAAGCTGGACCTCGACCAGAATGTAGTTGGCCCGTTTGCCGGTGAAGGACGCGAAGGGCGCCGGGACGGCCCGCTTTCCGAGGCGCGATTCTCTCAACCTTCTGGAATTACCAGTGATGGGAAAGTGCTTTACACAGCCGACAGTGAAGCGAACGTCATTCGTGAAATCGATCCTGGCAAAGGCGAGGTTCGCACGTTAGCCGGCGCGAACCTGTTCGAATTTGGCGATCAGGATGGATACGGAGACGAGGTTCGGTTTCAGCATCCGTTAGGGGTTTTTCTATTCGGTAATAAGATCCTGATTGCCGACACTTACAATCACAAAATCAAAGAACTCGATCCGCGCAAACGAACCGTAAGGACGTTGCTGGGAAACGGCAAGCCGGGGCAAAAGGATGGCGGTTCGTCCTCTTTTTTCGAGCCAAGCGGGCTCAGCGTTGCAAACGGGAAGCTCTATGTTGCCGACACGAATAACCATGCGATTCGAGTCGTTGACTTACCGACGAAAGAGACATCCACTCTTGGCATCGAAGGATTGCAACCGCCGGCAACGACGATATCCGACGCGACAGACAGCTGGGGACCGAACCCCGAAGAGATCAAGATTGCGCCTCAGCGTTTGCGGGCCGGAATCGACGGCACGCTCGTGATTAACGTCGAATTGCCCGCCGGTTACCACCTGAATTCTGCGGCGCCTCAAAGATTCCGCGTGGGTTTCGAAACGGTGACCGGGGCGCTGACACTCGATCCTCGCACGTCCAGAGGCTCGGGCAAAGATCTTCACTTTCCGGTGCGGGTTCCGTTGGCCGCGACGACGATGGGTTCGGCAAAGTTGCTGGTCCAACTCACACTTTTCTATTGCCGCCAGGACAACACCGGAACCTGCCGAATCAAAACACTTCTTTTACGCGCACCCGTCGAGGTCACAGATGCACAGGACGCTCCGCAGGAAATCGAGGTGCGTGCGAGAGTTGAGGCTAAGTAGCGCAGGCTGTCCAGCCTGCGCAGACTAACAGTCTGCGCTACATTGAAAACCGGTTGCTATCAAGACTTAAGTTGGTTCGGCGTGTCGTCCTCTAAAATAAGCTGAGGCCGGCGTGCGAAAGAGCAAATACAGACCTACCAAAAAAAACAAGACGTGCGTCAGGAGTTGTACCGGCGAGTGCAATGCGCCAACGATCACGTGGAAAGCCAGCCAAACGACGAGCAGCCAACGTGCCCAATTGCGGCCGTACAGCATAAAGACGCCGGCGATAATCTGGGCAGTCCGGGAAAGATGGACCATCCAATGTTTCTCGAAGTCGGCAATCCGCTGAGCGCCATTCATATGGGCGATTGGCAACAACCCTGCGACCAGTGCAATGGCGCCAAAGACAATAAACAACCAACTGATTATGGTGATTGAAAGTGGGCGCTGGTTCACGATTAAAGACTTATGTGTTGTTAAGGCGGAAATGCGCGACCACAATAACGAGGTCGTCTTCGCGACCCTTCACCGTCAGCCCGTCGAACGATGACCAAATCAGCCCCGCAGCAGCGAACGTGCTGTCGGTGATAGCTTCAATACCTCCGGCGGTTTTTTCTGACGACGCGTCAGTTCCTGCGAGACCTCGCCGCGCCATCGAGGCGACTGAGAAAGTGTGGTGAAGTGATCTTCGTAAGCTGTCCGATCCCGAAAACACGAGAACCAGACAAAAACGTTCTCTCCTTCTCGTACTGGTAGTGCGGTGAAAGTGTTTGCGCTCGGTTCAGTCACGAAGTACGCCAGGATTGAAGCACCGCTATCTGTCAGCACCGGCTTGAGCACGCGCTCGAAGAATTCCACAAAGTCTTCGCCAGCCGCCGGATCCAGGTAAAAGATTGTGGCCACCACACACGCTTCGGGAACCTCACAGGAACCTGGCGCTGGACGGAGATTTCCGAGATGGAAGCTGGACGTGGGAGCCGCCGGCCGCAATAGCAGGACATTGTCGGAGTCGATGATCGTGGCGTTGGCCACTTCACGGTGCGTCTTCCAGATCGGTCCGTTGTAAAACTCGCTCAGCGCTTGCGCACGCGACGGCATGTCGGAAAAGCCTCTTAGCCAAACAAACCTGTCTGGATCGGCAAGATCGCGAAATTGTCCCAGGACTCTCATCCCCAAAGCCTCCTGGCTCTCAACGAACTCTCGATCGAAAAGATCGATCAGAATGTCTCGCTTCCCCGGGCGGAGAGTATATTGCCTAAGCTCCACGATTGGGCAACAGCATTGCTCCTGCGGTGAGGAGGCCTCTCCTTCCGAGCGCTCGTGCCTTGCCTTAGTCATCCTCACGCTCCGAAATCCATGTGGATCTGATCCGATTCATATTGTGGTCCTGACATTCATCAGAAAATGAGGATCAAGCTAGGGGAGCAACCGCGGGCACACAAGAGCCATTATCGCGCAGGGCATAGGAGCCACTAATTTCAATCCACCGCGGCTTGAGGACGGCGGCATTCACAGTCAAAATATCGTATCTGTTACGACCAGGGATTTGATTTCAAACCTTGCGGTCAGGTATTTATTCGGAGTCCTAATGAGTAGCGCCGGCGTCATTGTGAGTTGGAACAAAGGCCCCGGGTTCGGTCCGAGGTGGTATCCACTCGCGCTGGTAGTTATCGCGCTGCCCTGTGCTTGTCTCGGCGGTTTTTTGCGAACCCGACAACTCAGGGGACGCTGACATCAATTGAGAATTGCGATTTCAAACCTCGACGCCGAATCTGGCGAGTATCTCTCTGCGCCCAAGACTGGTAACTCGGATAGCCCGACTATCGAGATCCTGAGCCACCCAGCTTCTTTTTATCGCCGCCTTCAAAAGAGCGGCACCGAGTCCGCCGCCAATATGGGGGCGCCGCTCACTCCAGTCCAGACACGCGTACGCGAATCGCCGTCGCAATTTTTGCGTTTCTTCGACCTTAAGGCCAAAAGCTTGAAAGCCCTTCTTTCCGCTTTCAGTAAGATCGTACGAGTCCTCCCGGCCGTTTGTATCACCTGTCAACCATCCGAGTTCTTTGAAGCGATCGTGAAGTCTCACCCCCAAAGCACCAGCCATGTGATCGTAGCAAACCCGAGCGGCTCGTAACCGGGTTGGTGTATTGGGCACGAACTTCTGGCGCGGCGCGTCCACGAGCACACTTAAATCTTCGAGCACCTTCGCGACCTTCGGTCCCTCCAAACTATAGAAGCGATGCTTTCCCTGCGTGACGAACCTAACCAGGCGCTCTGCTTTTAAGCGATTCAGGTGCGCGCTGGCGGTTGAGGTGGCCACGTCAGCAACGACGGCCAGCTCGGTGCTGGTCCGGGCATGGCCATCCATTAAGCAGAACAGCATTCGTGCGCGCGCCGGTTCACCAATGGCGGCGGCGATTCTGGAGACCGCAATCTCGTGCAATTGCTCAACATTCATATTTCGATTGTAAGCGAAGTGTCATTGCAGGACAACTGTTATAAGTATCAGTCATGCAATCATTCGAGCCTCGGCTCGGGCAAATCAGCCGGCGTAGGCGCACTGGAAATTGATTGCGACAGGCTCTGCCTTCGCGCTCGATGGTCTATCGAACAAACCGGTCGTTAGGAGGACCTCCATGATTACCTGCTTCATTCGTTACCAGATAGATCCATTCCAGCGAGAGGCATTCAAACACTACGCTGAGAATTGGGGGCGCATCATACCGCGATGCGGCGGTCATCTTGTCGGTTACTTCCTGCCACATGAAGGGACGAACGACGAGGGTTGGGGACTGATTGCCTTTGATAGTCTGGCGGCGTACGAAACCTACCGCGCGCGTTTGCGATCAGATCCGCAGGCAGTAGAGAACTTCACAATGGCTCAACGAAAACGCTTCATCCTCCGTGAAGAAAGGAGTTTCGTGGAAGTCGTCGATGGCACGTTCGGCCTGCCCGCGAAAAGCTGATGATGATATGCGCCGGTTTCCGACCGTCCGAACCACAACGGGACGCATGATGATCACTTCCACGCGGCAAGTCTTACGTCGGTCAGACGCCAGAGCTTGCCGCGCGCGCCTTGCTCAAGGGGTGGTCTGCGGCACGGGCACCAAGCGTGCCGCAGGAGCCTGCCCGTCTGAGTGATTTCGATCTCTATTTTTCGTTCTCGCGATCGCTAGCCTTTTGCCTGACTTCGTTGCTCTCTGTGCCCTGCGCCGGAGCGCTGCCACTGCCGCTGGTGATCATGGCGCGGACGCCGTACTCATGGACCAGCCGCCCGCCCTGATGAGCCACGTTCGCTAAGAGAATTGCGCCGCCAGCGTAAACGACCAGGAACGCCAGGCTCATCAGCGTCGCACTCTTCCTGCCCAGGCCTTTCTTCAAAATCGAAGGAACAAACAGAATTGCCGCGAAGACTATAGTCAGAGCTGTAAAGACGGCTCGGGTAGTCTGGGCCAGCTCTTCATGCCGTTCGAGGACGGTTGCGACGCCCGGCGTTCTCTCAGCCAACTCTCCCGCGGCTTCTCCGGTCGCGATCGCGAAGTAAATTCCGATGGTGCCGAGCGCCATCACTACCAACGCCGCGATCAATAGCCCCCTGGCTTGCCTGGGTAAGATTAACCCGAGCAACAACAGGACGGGCGCGACCAGCAGCAGCGCGATCGGAAAATGAATGATTAAGGGATGCAAAGCGTCCCAACTCGGAATTGGTGGAAACATGACCGTTACCTCCTGGTCTATCTGCCATTCTCTTAACTGACGGCTATGAACTTCTCTTTCGGCGTGAAGTCAACGGGACATTTAGCAAAGTTCAGTGTCCCCGTGGTGTAACCGCAACTCGGACAGACGTAAAAAGGCTGAACCGTTGTCTTCCACGCGGCGAGATTACTGCTCGCTTCGGTATAGAGCTTGGCGTGTTCGGCCTCTGCTTCCTTTGCCAGATTGAATGTGCGCACGGCGTCCTTGTTGCCGTCGTCGCGTGCCTGCTTCAGGAAGTCCGGATACATCGTGTCACGTTCATAAGACTCGCCTTTGATCGCCGCCTGAAGATTGTCGGTTGTGGAATTCACTTCCGGTGTCTTGACGTCGGCAATGGGCGTGGCGCCCAGCTTGCGGATCACTTCTGCGT
The DNA here is from genome assembly GCA_035469005.1 of Pyrinomonadaceae bacterium. GTDB lineage: Bacteria > Acidobacteriota > Blastocatellia > Pyrinomonadales > Pyrinomonadaceae > UBA11740. Next base: position 6,285 of record DATISD010000062.1, read on the forward strand.
GATTGTTGGCGTGAATGTCTTCGGCTTTGGCGGCGGCCCGAAACAGACTGGCGACTTTCCCATACCCTTCGCTCTCCGCTTTTTGTGCGAATGCGAGATAGCGTGCTTTCGCGTTGCTCTCGCCGTTGAAAGCCGTTTGCAGATTGTCGAGTGTCTTGCTTGCTTTGGTCACCACTGTGCTTGTCGATCCATTTGTTGCCGGCGCCTTTGAGCAGGCAGCGAGCAAAATGGCGGTGGCGACCATCACTAAAGCCAGGCCGCAGAATTCAAGCCTGCGTAATCTTAGAATTCTCATAATGGTCTCTCCCTAAAATGTATTGGTTTTGCGGTATTGAGGAGCAAGAAACATACCGGGCGAGCGAGACCACGGCACTGGCCGAATCACTGAGGAAAATTTGATCCCCGGGTGCTGCTCACGCGACAAAAGCGTGCCATTTATTATTATCGTGTGGAATATTACCAGCGTGCTTGCGTAAGAGTTCGCGCGGGCCTCGCATCCGCAACTTATACATGCTGGGAAAATTTCAGTTACTTTGCGGTTCGACGCTGATTCCTTCGCTGATTTCATTTGAGGGATGAACAATAACTACAGCGCCATCTTCCAATCCGCGAGTGATTTCTGAATCAAACGCTGTGCGTTGTCCCAGTTCGACTTGTCGCCGATAAGCTCTCCCGTTCTGGACGACGAAAACGCTCCAGCCTTCACCCTGACGAAACAGCGCGCTCGAGGGAATTTTCAGCACGTCGTCGTTCTCCCAAATGACAATTCGACCTTCGACGCGATAACCGTCACCGAGGGCCCTGGAAGGTTCGGTAAAATCGGCGATTACATTCACGCGCTGCTCCTCGACCCCCAGGGCTGAAATCTTGGTGAAGGCTGAGGGCTCCACCAGCCTGACGCGTGCTTCCAGAACGCTGTCCCCACCCCAACGTTCGATCAGCACCAACGCCCCCGGCCCGACCTTCACTGCGTCCGTCGACAGCAATTCGATTAGCACTTCCAATTTCGAGGGGTTGCTCAGTTCTACCAGCGGCGTTCCGGCACTGATAACTCTCTCACTCTCTTCGATAACGCGAAGCACGCGACCGCCCACTGGCGCTTGCACCTTCACCGTGGTCCCGGATTGACGCTGGCTTTGGTTCAGGGCCAGCAACGCTGCGCGAGCGACTTCTACGTCATGGCCCGCAGTTTCTGATTTGGATCTGGCCGCATCATATTCGCGGATCGCCATATCCCTCGCAGTTTGGGCTCGTTCTAGTTCCTGCCGTGAAATTACGCCGGCACTCACTAATTTCTCGCAGCGCTCAAACTCCCGGCGCGCCTGCTCGAGGCTTGCCCTGGCCCGCTGGACCATGGCATCGCTTTCACGCACAGCATCTTCGGCGGCGTTAACCCGGCCGGTAGCCTCGGCGCGTTGACGCGGATCCAGTGGCGCAAGTGGGAGAGATTCGATTTGAGCTATCAACTGATCGCGATCAACCGAATCGCCGCGTCGCAAAGTTATTCGTCTTAGTCGACCAGCAACGGGGGCAGCCACGATATAGCGGTCGCGAACGCGAGTCCGACCTTCCCCATCCACGGTGACTCGCAAAGGACCACGAACAGCTTTTGCGACGTCGACTCTGGTTGGTGTAGGTCGCAACCAAAGGACGACCAGGGCAACGGCAATTCCGACAACGATCAACCAGACAATTATGTTCAAGAGGCGTTTCATGATTCACTCCCGAGTCTTCAGGACGGCAACCAGATCCAAATTTCGCAGACGCCATCGCACCAGGAAGCCGGAAAGAAAAGCGGAGATTGCGACCACGATAAAGGCGAGCGAGTAAGTTCTGGCGCTGACAAAGAGAGGAAACCGAATCAGCTCGGTGTCGATCGCGACGGTGATCAAACCGGCAATGCCATAACCAAGAGCGAAGCCCAGCGGAATCGCCATCAAAGTCAGGATTGCCTGCTCGCCCAGTAATATGAAGCCTATTTCCCGACGCGTGAAGCCGAGGACGCGCAGCGAAGCGAGCTCATGCCCGCGCTCAGAAAGGGCAATGCGAGCGCCGTTATAGACCATCCCCAGAGCAATGATTACGGAGAAGCCGATCAGTACTGCGGTCGATGTATTGATGGTCTTCGCTATCGTGTCCTCGAAGCTGGCCAAAGCAGCCTGGGGTATCGATACGGCACTTACGGCTGGGGTTTGCTTTAGTTGCGCATAAAGGCGGGGAATCGCCGGCTCATCGACCATCAGGAATGCGCCGCTACTTGATGCGCCTTCATCCATCAACTTATTCAAAGCGTCGATGTTCATGTAGGCTGAGAGGCCAATCAACTCGTCCACCGTACCGGACAGCGGTATCTGACGAACCTGTCGTTTACCTTCGAGAGCTTCGACCGTCAATGTTTGCCCCGGTCTTATTCCGAGAGTTTCAGCCAGCTTCGTCGTTAATAGAATTCCACCTTGAGGCACAGCGGCTATTTGATAGTTCTGGGTGACAATGCGGCGAAGATCACCGTCAGCTGGCAAACCCAAAATGGATACGCGTCGACTTCTATTCTCGAAGCGCAGACGCGCCGGCACGGCGCGGAAAGTTTCGGCGCGAACAACGCCGGGAAGATGAGCAAGATCGTAGCGCGCTTCTGCTGGTCGCGGTTCGGTGAAAACGACGGATACGTCCTCGCGCTGAACGGCCCTAAATTGAACGTCTATAATTCTTCCGATCGTATCGAAGTAAAGGAAGAAGCCAACCACCAATAAACCTACGGCCAGAGCGATGCCGAAGGTCGATATCATCGCTTTCACCGGACGTCTCTCCAGATTGCGCAGGATGATTCGCATTGATGGCGACACGAGCCGGTGCAGACCGGCTCGTTCCATCAAGCCGGTGTGGAAGCGTGCTGGCGGTTCAGGTCGCATGGCTTCGGCCGGCGGCAACGCGGCAGCTCGCCGGACGGCCGCCAGCGCCCCAATACCGGCTGCCCCCAGGCTAATCAGGAAGGCATTTCCAATTAACACGGGCCCAACCTGATAGCTGAGGACTGGAAACCGAAAGAACTCCATATAAAGAGTGGTGATCCGGTAGCCGAAGTACCAACCGACTCCAATCCCGAGGACGACGCCGCCCACTATTACCAGGAACGCCAGTTTCAAATAATGAAACCCAATCGCTGAATTCCCATAGCCAAAAGCTTTGAGGACAGCTATCTGATCGCGCTGCGTCGTGACCAGGCGGGATAAGACCAAATGGATCAGGAAGGCAGTTACCGTGAGAAATATTGCCGGAATAAAGGTGCCAGTGACCTGAAGCTCAGCGATCTCGTTTGTGAGAAAATGATTCGACACCTGGTCGATGCGGCCGTAGGCTCCCAGTCCGCCATAGTTTTCGAGCGATTTGTCCAATCGCTCGATTACATCTGCTTCAATTGCGCCGGGGGCGAGGGTGAGCGCCACGTCATTAAATGCTCCGTCCATATTGAAAGCCGGCCCAAGTGACTCGCGACTCATCCAGAGCACTCCCGATCTTCGGTTGTCTGGAAAAATATCGCCACCACGGATTTCGTAAACGTATTCGGGAGAAAGGGCCAATCCGACGATTCTCAGTTTCTGCCATCTGCCATTGATGATGGCAGCAATCGAGTCGCCCGGCTTCAAACCGTTTGCCCTGGCGAAGGCCTGGCTGGCAATCACCTCATCGCGCTGGGAAGGCTCAACGTAGCGACCCTCGCTGAGGTAAAGGTCATTGAGCATTGAGGTCTGCTTTTCCGGAATCGAGACGATTCTTCCCTTGGCGGGTTCGTCCAGGCCGGGAACATCGAGCGTGACATCCGCCACAACTCTCACTTCGGCTTTGGCTACTCCGGGAATGTCACTAATTCGCGCCGCAACGGAATTCGGTGCACGCTTTAGTTGGGCAAAGACATCGGCAAAGCGGTAGCTTTGGTAATAAAACTGCTGTGATGAAATCAGGGAATTATAGGTACTGCGCATCGCGATGTAGGAAGCGACCCCGCAGGCCACAACCAGCGTGATCGCTACAATTTGCCCCCACAAGTGGGCGACATCGCGAATGAGTTTTCGATCAAGCGCAGCCATTGTTCCTTACCAGATCAAATCTGCGGGTGCAGCCCTGCTTTCGTTGCGGTGCACATCAGCTATTTCACCACTGCTCATCCGCAGGACGCGATCAGCCATATCCGCTATTGCCGCATTGTGCGTGATGATGGCGGTGGTGGTGCCGAGTTCTTCATTGATTCGCTTGATAACTTCCAGAACCAATTTCCCTGTGGCGTAATCCAGCGCGCCGGTTGGTTCGTCGCAGAGCAGCACTTCCGGCCGCTTGGCAACCGCGCGAGCAATCGCTACTCGCTGTTGTTCGCCGCCGGATAGTTGCGCAGGGAAATGATTCATCCGGTCACCGAGCCCCACGAGTCGCAACGCTTCGTCTGGCCGCATCGGATCGGACGCAATGTCTGTGACCAACTCGACATTCTCATACGCGGTCAGGCTGGGAATCAGGTTGTAGAACTGAAAGACAAAGCCAACATGCTCGCGTCTGTAGCGAGTGAGTTCCGTATCATCGTCTACACTCAAATTGTGATCCCGATAGAAGACTTCGCCGCTGGTCGGCACGTCGAGTCCACCCAGAATGTTTAATAGCGTCGATTTGCCGCTGCCGGATGCCCCCAGTAATACGACCAACTCTCCG
>DATISD010000063.1:0-5064 GCA_035469005.1 Pyrinomonadaceae bacterium
GTCGGGCGCGTGATCCGAATAATCAAGAGACCGAACAATTAGCCCGTCCCGCTTCCGGTTAATGGTTCCACGCTGATTTGGTAACGTTCCAACTTGAGATAGAGCCCGCGACGGGTAAGGCCAAGCTCCCGAGCAGCACGAGAGATATTGCCTTTGTGCCGGCGCAGAGCTTCGGCAATCATGCGTCGTTCGACTTCTTCAAGCGCGTTAGCCAGCGTGGCATGTTCCAGAGGCACAATTTCTGATCGGCCAGTGTTGGTCGTGGCCAAAACGCTGACACTGGCTGGCGGTACCGTCGGCACTCCCATCTGTCGCAGTTCCGGCGACAAGTGCTCCGGCGTTATCACGCTTCCGTTCTCGGCTCGCGCCACGATTCGCTGAACCTCGTTGCAAAGTTGACGCACGTTGCCGGGCCAATCACCCACCATCAGCAAATCAACGGCCTGTGGTGTGACGTAAATGTCATGTCTGCCGAACTTCGCCGAGTAACGATTGACGTAATAATTGACGATCGTGGGAATCTCTGAGCGGCGCTCTCTCAACGGCGGCACGCGCAGCCGGATCACATTCAGACGATAGTAGAGATCCTCACGGAAACGACCCTGGGCTACCAATTCTTCAAGATCGGTGTTCGTGGCAGCAATAATTCGAACATCGATTTTTGTTGGTTGCTGCTCACCCAGCGGCTGAATCTCGCCTTCCTGTAAGAAGCGCAACAGCTTTGGCTGAACATCGAGAGGCAGGTCCCCAACTTCATCGATGAAGAGCGTCCCACCGGCAGCGGAACGAATGACTCCGGGTGAATCGGCCACTGCGCCAGTGAACGCGCCGCGGCGATGTCCGAAAAGATAACTTTCAGAGAGTTCCTTTGGGACTGCAGTGCAGTTGAACGGAACGAAAATCTTATCGCGGCGCGAGGACAGAGCATGAATTGCGCGGGCAACTAGTTCCTTACCCGTTCCTGATTCGCCGGTAACCAGCACCGTCACGTCGGAGGAGCGAATCTTGTGAACTTCCTCGACCAGGCGCGTCATTGCCGGGCTCGAGTGGATAAAGCCTGGCAGCATTTCAACCCCGACCGCGCCGTCCTGGCTCTCATGGGTTTGACCTGCCGAGGCGCGAGCGCGCAACGCACACAAATCCATTCCGAGTTCGACGACACGCAGCAGCGGCTCAAGCGGCAAACCGCCGGAGAGTTCCGCGGACCGGCGGGGTGAGATTATGACCGTTGCGGGCAGCGAGTTTGCCGATTTTAGGGCGATGATTTTTGCGTCATGTTTTGCGGAAAAACGTTCACGCGCTGCGTCACTATTGAGATTCCCAACTTCGTCGGCGATCGTCGTTGCTTCTTTATCGTCGTAGCCGTGTGCAACCACGATGCTTTGCTTTTGCTCTTCATCGGGCTCGACAACCATCACGCGCCTGGCGGTAGTCTCTTGACGCAGCACGGCTGCCAATTCGCGAAGCAACAGCGCTCGCGATGCGACCGCCTCAGCCAACCGCAGTGTGATCAATTGGATCGTAGCTTCGCGCCGGCGATCCTGCTGTGGTTCGGTTTGATCATGTTCGTTGAGGGTGCTTCTAGCCAGTTCCAAATCGCGCTTTGCCCCGAGCTCGCGGAAGGTATTTACGGCGCGCGACAGATGCTCGGCAGCCAGTTCCGGCTGCGCCTGCGCGTACGCGCGCCCCAACTCGTAATGCGCGCGGGCGCTGCGATAACGATCACCAAGCAAGTCGAAAATTGAAGCACTGCGTCCAAAGTGCTGAACTGCGGCGGTTGGGTCGGAGCGCGCCATGGCCAACAGGCCCTGAAGGCGTTGGGCCTCGCCGGCCAATCCCAGATCGAACGCTGAATCAGAAGTGTGCTCGATGACTGGCTGCAAGTTCGCTTCACAAGCCTCGAGGTTGCCGATCTGAAAGGAACTCTCCGCCAGCAGCAATTGTGATTCATAGGTTGCCTGCCGGTCGCCGATGCGCTCAGCAAGTTCCAGCGCCTGATGTGCGGTAGTCAGCGCTTCGGCGCTGGCATTCATGGCTATATGGCAACGCGCCAAAGTGCGAAGTATCTGGCACTCATACCACTTGTTTCCATTCTCGGACGCGAGTACCACGGCTCGTTTAAGATAGTTCCAGGCTTCGGCAAGATCGCCTCGCAGCATGCACAGTTCGCCGAGTGAGTCCATTATCATCGGCACGTTGTCGGCACGCTCGTCGATATCGATAACCATGGCGAGCGCGCGCTCCATGGCTTCCTGGGCGCGCTCCCATTGCCCCATCAAGACCAGATTGATACCGAGGTTGTTGTAAGCGCGGGCGGCGTTGTTCTTGTGATCGGTGCGCTCGTAGTAGCCGATGGCTTCTTCCAAATACTTAATGCCATCCTGCGGCCGCTTCAAAAACCAACAAGCGCCGGCCATGTTTGAATAGATCTTACCGAGAAGAAAAGTGGCGGGATGATCACCGACGAGCTTCAGCGCCTGCTCGTAGTTTTCAAGTGACGATTTGTACTGGCCTTCATCGACATCAGCACGGCCCAGTCCGAAGTAAGCTTCCGCCAGCCCTCGCCAATCGCCTTTCTGTCGGTAAATCTCCAACGCTCGCAAAGAATAATCGCGCGCGATTCCGTATTCGTTGATGCTGCGATAAACGCGCGCCAGCCCCGCGTAGATGGCGCCGGCCCTCGCATCACTTTCGCGGTTGGGAATCTCCGTTAATGCGGATTGCAGGAGGGCAATGGCCTTTGGGTGATCCCCGCAGTAATTGTAAGCGCCACTGATTTGGACCAGGACTTTCGCAGCGAGGTCGGGTGGCAGCTTAGCCCGCGTGTCTGGAGGTTCATACATCACCAGAGCCTCAAGCGAATCGCGATGGTCGCCGTGCATTTCCAGGGCAATCGAAAGTGCCAGGCGCGCGCCGGCTAGAATCTCCCAATGCTTTCGAGCGGCAGTTATGAGCGTAGTAGCGCGTGACCGGGCCTCGACTGAATGGCCTTCGTCAAGGAGGATGTTGATGGCGTTTAGTTCTTCGGTGAATGAGGTCGGTGATTCTTTGGCGCGCGAACGCAACCTGACGCGCGCATGCGCCAGATCGACGACAGAATTCTCAGAGAATTGATCCTTCTTGCTCAAACGGCCGGTTCCACTGAATCAGGCTCAACGGCGTTCGCCAGCACTTGAATTGGGATGTTACGACACCGAAAGAAAGTCTTAATCGCCGGGTTTCACCAGCGATACTGAAACGGACCCGGCTTTCAAGTTGCCGCCATTCCGCTGTCCACAACTGAAAAAATAACACACTGCTTAAGAAGCGTCGATTGGAGACATTTGGGTAAGGAGCATAAAAATGGCCGCGCCCGTTAAAGGCGCGGCCACAGGAGAGCGGACAGAGTGTCTGGATTATTCCAGAGCCATACACGCGGTGTTATCGCTTTGCAGCGCGCCGTCGGCTTGGAGCACGCCGTCGCTTTGGAGCACGCCGTCGCTTTGCAGCACGCCGTCGCTTTGCAGCACGCCGTCCGCTTGCAGCACACCATCTCCCACGAGAACGCCGTCTCCCAGCAGTACACCGTCGGCAACAAGTACACCGTTGGGTAGTAGGACGGTGCCGTCAGCCATGGTTTGGCCGTTGCTGACCAAAATGTTGTCGCTAATCAGAACGCCATTGGACAGCATTGTCGTATCTGAAATGAGGACCCCGTCGCCTGTCAGCACGCCGTCACCGATCAGAACACCCAAGCCATAGATGGCTTGGTATTTGGTGATCAGATCTGAGCCTGTGCCCCAGCCGCTCTTTAAGAGTAAGCCTTGCGCCCATCTGAAAGTATAGTCAGCAATCGTCGATTGCGGGCTGGGAGCTGAGGACGTTAACAACGAAGTACCGACGCTTGTCGAAGAATTCAAATCGGTACGAACAAGTTTCGCCAGACGCACCGCCCCTTCGATGTTCAATTCGCCAGCGCCCTGCTCGAGCATATTGAAGCCCGCCAGCGGTTGCGCCGTGTACATCAAAATCATCTTGACCATGTTCGGCGTCAGGCTTGGATTAGCCTCCAGCAGCACGGCAGCCGCTCCCGCTACAATTGGACTGGCGACGGAAGTTCCGCTGAGGCGCATCAGATTAGACTTTCCGGGCACGCTGAGATCGGGATTTGACGTCAGCAACGTGTTATTCGGCGAGGCGTAACCAATGATTTTATTCCCGGGGGCGGAAAGGTCGGGCTTAATCAAATTGTCGTAGTGCTTAACAGAGGCGTCATCCACCCAATAGCTTCGGGTCGGCCCTCGCGAACTATACGTCGTGATCCCATCATCGCTGCGGACGTCGGTGCCGTAGGTGTTTACCGCGCCGACTGTAATTGCGGACGGTTCATTTCCGGGAGAATGAATCCGCCCATAGACCTTCGCGTTCTCGGCGTTCTTGCCATCGTTTCCTGCGGCCGCCACGACAACAATGCCTGAGTTGACCAAAGACCGAACGGCACGACACAGCGGGTCATTCTTGTAAGAATCAAGCGCAGGCATGCCCAGGCTCAGGTTTACGACACGAATGTTGTACCTGGCCTTGTTGGTGAGCACCGCGTTTAGCGCCGCTAAGACTCCAGACAGGGTCCCGGTCCCTTGTGAATTGAGTACTCGAAAGTTGATTAACTTCGCGCTGGGGGCTGTTCCGCCGTAAGAGCCTTTGTTCGCGGAGGCCATCGAAGCTACGAAAGTACCGTGTCCAAATGGGTCGTTGGTGATTCCTTCGCCCGTGAAATCCTGATTAAGGGCGATGTTGTCGAGGCCGGCCATTTTGCTAATGCCAGAATCGATAATTGCAATGCCGACTCCGCTGGCATTAAATCCAGAGTTCCCATCCTGTGACCACATTTTGGCTTCACAAGTTGTATTCTCAATATGCCCGGATGCAACAACGGACCGGTCCAGCGAGAGATATCTTGTTTGGGAATTGGAAGCGAGCTTCTCGACAACCTTTGTCGGCAGGTTTACAGCCAGGATGCCGAAACGCGGCATCTGAGCATCGATGGTGACCCCGAGGGACGACAGCTGCTGACGAAGAGTCGTG
>DATISD010000064.1:0-2704 GCA_035469005.1 Pyrinomonadaceae bacterium
AGAGCCGACTATTTTCGATCGCCCGCCTCTCGCAGCGCATTAGCTAACTTGTCGGCTTGAGCCTCGAGCCCGTAGTGCTCCATCACATGACGTCGTCCGGCGGCACCCATTTGCTGTCTCCGCTCAGCGTTGGCCAGCAAATTATTCAGCGCCTGGTGCCATTCTTCCCGGGTCGTCGCGAACAAATGTGTGGTTCCTTCCTCGCCAATTTCTGCCGAGCCACCCACCGGCGTGGCCACATAGGGAACGCCGACGGCCATGTATTGGACCGCCTTGAATCCGGATTTACCCGCAGCCCAACCTGAATAGAGTGAAGCGTCAATGGGATAAAGTCCAATGTCAATCGATCGAAAGTCCTCTACCTCGCGATCGATCGCCCACGCCGAGTTTTCAACTTCCACGCCAGGAACTGAGATGCTTTCTTTCCCCGCACCCACGACTTTGAGACGAAATTTGTGACTGCGCGCGAGATCGGCCAGCACCGGGAAAATCGATTCCAGGTAAGGAAAAGTCGAATGCGTTCCTATCCAGCCAAGCACAACCGCATTTCGGGCAAAAGCGCCCGAGCCCGGCCTAAACAGATCCGTGTCGACCACCGTCGGAATAACCCGCGCTTCAGTTCCCTTGCCGGAAACATATTCAGCAATTCCGCGGTTACCGCACGTGACGATGTTGGCCCACCTGATCAAGTCGTCGGTCTTGCTGAACCATTTCAAAACTGAGCCCAGGCCGCCGTAAGTCGGGCTAGTATATGAGACGTAAGTTGCGTCATCCAAATCCAACACCATCGGTCGCTTCATCACCCGCGCGCCCAGCCATTCGATGATTGGCGGTCCAAACATCATTGCTTCACGTTGAATCAAAATCACGTCGGCCTGGCGCGCCGCTTCGAGATCCCTCAGGCGTCGCAAAGACGACATGATCAAACCCAATGCCGTTCGCGGCCATGATTTCTGCCGATAAAGTTGCTTGAACTGTTGCGAGTCGAGGAACGAATGAATGGACAGCGTAATGCCGCGCGCCGCCAGAGGCTCGACAAATTGTTGCAGTCGAAAGCGAGTCGCGGCTGCCTCTATCGGATACGAGGCTAGAGCTAAAACCTTCATTTGTTCATTCAGCGAGAGAGGATGGCAGGCTTGCGGCCTGTTCCTACCCAGCCATATGCGGCGTTGACTTTGGTCTTCTCGAGCTGGGCGCGATTCAGCCAGTCGGCTACGTCTTGCCGAGTGTAACGGTTTTCAATCGGAGCAGAGAATCGATCGAGTTGGTCATTCACACAGACGCGGAAAGGAAAGTTGGCGTACTGTTTCATGGGCAGCTTTTCAGCGATTGACTTCAACCCTAATGCCTTTAAGACTCGATACGGCCAAACAAAAAAAGTAAACGCGGCGACGGCTGCCGGAAAAGCCAGCGCGTAAACACCGCTGTGCGGCAGACGCGTGGTGACCTGGCGCGTAGCCGCTACGATTGACAGCAGAGCTCGTTTGATTGGCTGACCCTCCGGCCGCCAGTACAAGTAGATCTGAATCTCTCCCTGCGGCTTAAGGTAGCGAAGGAGATTGTGAAATGCCGCCTCGGGGTCAGGTAGATGATGCAGCACGCCGATTGAATAAATGAAATCGAAGCTCTCGAGCGCAAACGGCGGGCGATGCAGATCGGCCTGGACTACCTGGACCTTGCCTGTCTCATCAGTGTTTCGGCGCGCTACCTCAACCGCGCGACCAAGGTCGATGGCCCAAACTTCCGCGCCGTACTTTGCCGCGTAGTAGGCGAAGCGGCCGTTGCCACAGCCGGCGTCCAGGACTTTCTTGCCGCGAAAAAATTCTGGTCCATGCGGGTACATGTAATCCAGGAAGCTTCGTTCCCATTCGGCGTACATTTCAGGGAAGCGAGTCCACTCGTAGCCGAAGCTCTGAGCAGTTTTCACCTGGCGGTCGTCCGTTTGGGAGACGGCCGCCTCGCCCGCCAACGCTTCGCGCAGCGGAGAGAGCAGCATGCGCGGAATGTTGTTGGTGACTGGGAACTGCTCGTGACATTCGCCGCATTCAAAACCATAGTCTGGCGCTTTATCGCGCAACGAGAGGTGGCCCTGGCAGCCCGGGCAGCGAAGCGTTTCCAGCAGTTTTTTGGTTGAGAACGGCATTCTCAGAATCAGTTGTTACTTCCCAGCACGCTCTCGTAAAGCCGCGCGTATCGTTCGACACCGACGCGGCGCACGTCGAAAAGTCTCTCGGCGACCTCGCGCGTGCGGCGGCGAATCTGGTCCGGTGCGTCCGCAAACTCTGCGATATTGCCGGCCGCAATTGAGTATTCCCCGTCAGTGAAACCTTGCACCAGAGTGCCGATTGTCTCGCGGTCAATGAGCGCGCCTGAATCGCCTACGCCGGCGTTGACCACAACCGGCAAACCGCACGCGAGATATTCACTTACTTTCACCGGTGACGGTCCCAGCCGCGAGATCCCCGGCCGGTAAAATGCAATCCCTGCGTCACTCGCGCTTAACCATGAGGAGACTTCGGCCGGCTTCACTGAGCGCACTGCATAGTCGTCAGATCCAACTTCTGCCGCAGTCATCGCGTTATCAACGATCGACTTCTCACCTTGTGTCAGCCAAAGAAAGAACGCGTCCGGGCGCTGTCGTTTAAGCACTGCAAAGAAATCAGCCATTTCACTGGTCATGTACCAGCCGCCGATCGATCCGCTG
>DATISD010000065.1:0-2701 GCA_035469005.1 Pyrinomonadaceae bacterium
TCTTTCGATCTTCGATGTCGGCACGCATGACGGTTCGCCCTATGTCGTTTCCGAGCTGCTCCAGGGCCAGACGCTGCGGCAGCGAACGAGCGGCACTGCGTTATCGCAGCGAAAAGCGATCGACTATGCGCTTCAGGTCGCCCACGGTCTGGCGGCGGCGCATGAGAAAGGCATCGTCCATCGCGATCTCAAACCCGATAATCTGTTTATCACCAACGATGGGCGGGTGAAGATTCTCGACTTTGGCCTGGCGAAACTAATTAGCGCTGGTGACGCACAACTCTCGCAAACCAGCATTCCCACACGGCGAGTCGATACTGATCCCGGAAAAGTGATGGGTACCGTGGGCTACATGTCACCCGAGCAGGTGAAGGGCCGCGCCGTCGATCATCGTTCCGACATCTTTTCGTTCGGGGCGATTCTTTACGAGATGCTCTCGGGCCGGCGCGCCTTTCACGGCGAATCTCCGGCAGACACAATGAGCGCGATCTTGCGAGAAGATCCGCCCGAGCTTTCCGAGACGAACCACAATGTATCTCCCGCAATCGAACGTTTGGTACATCACTGTCTCGAGAAAAACCGCGAAGCTCGGTTTCATTCGGCGCGGGATCTCGCCTTCGCGTTGGAAGCGCTGTCCGGCTCGGCGCCGGTTTCCACTCAGACGCAAACCATTAATGCTTTGCCGATTTCCTCAAAGTTAGGCAAGTATCTGCCGTGGGTCGTGGCAGGTATTCTTCTGCTGATGCTGATCGTAACTGTTCCGTTTGCAATCTCATCTCTCAGGCAAGCCCCAACACGTGCGAATGTCATCCGTGCTTCAATTAATCAACCTGAAAATGCGAGTTTTCTGCCCCGCAGTCAGTTCGCGATTTCACCCGACGGCCGGTGGATTGTGTTTGTTGCCCGTCCGGCAGGTGGGAAGCAGTTGCTGTGGATCCGGCCGCTGGGCGCGCTTACGGCGCAGCCGCTGGCGGGCACTGACGATGCTGCGTGGCCATTCTGGTCTCCCGACAGCCGCTTCATCGGATTCTTTGCGCTATCAAAATTAAAAAAGGTCGAGGCGTCCGGTGGTCCGCCGCAAACCCTTTGCGATGCGCCAAGCGGCCGGGGCGGCACTTGGAGCCGCGATGGCGTCATTATTTTTGCCCCCGATAATTACCGCCCGCTGTATCGCGTTGCTGCTGGTGGCGGAACGCCGGCTGCTGTAACGAAACTTGACGACTCGAAATTGCAGGCGACGCATCGGTGGCCATGGTTTCTTCCCGACGGCCGCCATTTTCTGTATCGCTCGGGAGCCACTGCCTCAGCGTCGCAGAAAGAAAACAATGGGATTTACCTCGGCTCTCTCGACTCGAATGAGCAAAGATTAGTTTTGCGCGTAGACACTATGCCTGCGTATGCATCGGGGTACTTGCTTTTTGTGCGAGATACTACGCTGATGGCTCAAGCCTTTGATGACAAGACTTTTCAGCTATCCGGCGACGCCTTGCCGGTTACTGAGCGGGTGCAAGTCGATTTTGTGCTTTCACGCGCCGTGTTCTCGGTTTCAGAGAATGGCGTGTTGGTTTCGCAGAGTGGGGGCACGGTGCTGGCTGACCGTCAACTCTTATGGTACGAGCGCGACGGTAAGCAGACTGGCGGAGTAGGTTCCCCTAGTCTTTACGCCCAAATCCAACTCTCACCCGACGGAAAGCGACTCGCGACCGGGGTTTTCGATCTTCAGGTGGGCAGTCCGGAGGTCTGGATCTACGATCTTTCGCGCGATGTGCCGCTGAGATTCACGTTCGATCAGGATTTCGACGCGAGCCCAATCTGGTCCCCCGACGGCAATCTCATTGTCTGGCGCTCTAATCGGAAGAACCATTACGATCTTTATCAGAAGGCCTCGAGCGGCGCCGGCAGCGATGAAATTCTGCTGGAGTCTGAGGAGAATAAGGCCGCCACATCGTGGTCGTCCGATGGTCGTTACATCGCTTATACGAACACAAACGTAAGGGCCAACACACAGAACGACGTTTGGATTCTGCCGCTGTTCGGAGACCGCAAACCGTTTCCCTTTTTGCAGACACAAGCTAACGAGGAGTCCACCCAGTTTTCGCCTGACGGTCACTGGATCGCTTACGTTTCCGATGAATCCGGCACCAACCAGGTATACATTGCGCCCTTTCCCGCGGCGGGTGGCAAGTGGCAGGTTTCGCGCAACGGTGGCAGCGAACCGCGATGGCGCGGAGACGGGAAAGAGATTTTCTTCCTTAGCCCAGATGACAAAATAATGGCGGCCGCGGTGAACGTGAAGGGGGCGTCGCTCGAGGTTGCTAATGCCGAAAGGTTGTTCGACGTCCATCCGGCAAATCCGCCCGGCTACCATTACGACGTCACGAGCAACGGGAAGCGCTTTCTCGTTGATTCAACGAAGGAGGGGAGCGCCACGCCTCTCGCCCTCGTGGTTAACTGGACTGCGGACCTGAAACGATGAGTTTTCTGTCCGGCACAAGGCTTGGTCAATATGAAGCTCTTAATACTGCTGGCGTTGGTTTTGTCACTGTGGGAAGGCACTGTCAACGCGACACTACAGACCCGCCCCGCCAGTCCGGCGCTGGTCCTACAACCGTGTAATGTACCGCGCATCGCGGGCAAAGCTCAGTGCGGTAATCTCGAGGTGTTTGAAAACCGCGCCACGCGCAAGGGACGGAAGATCAGT
>DATISD010000066.1:0-4313 GCA_035469005.1 Pyrinomonadaceae bacterium
GGCTCCTGTCGGATGTGTTGCCCTCACTGACGGTCGGGCTGCTGACACTACTGAGACCGGTCGTTCTTTTTTACGTGGCTAAACGCTCCCTTTAATTCCCCTCCCAAAGGGAGGGGAAACTCTTTCGCAACCTCCGCACGCTTCACACTTCGCTGATCACCCGAGCGCATATTCTTAATCGCCACCTCGCCCCGCGCTCGTTCATCGTCGCCGATGATGGCGACGAAGGGAATGCCGCGCGACGAAGCATACTTGAATTGCTTGCCCATCTTGTCGGCTTCCGGATAGAGATCGACGCGCAATCCATTGTTCCTTAATTCAGTTGCCAGCGTGATCGATTCGCCGATCGATTCTTCGTTCCAGAGCGTCACCATCACATCCGCCGGCGATGAAACCAATTCCCTGGGAAACATGTCGCGCTCGCTCATTACGACAATAATTCTCTCGAGCCCCAGTGAGAAGCCGCAGGCGGGAACATCTTTGCCCAGAAACATGCCGACGAGATTGTCATAACGACCACCGCCGCCCAGACTGCCGGCCAGATCGGCCACGTTAATTTCGATGATGGCGCCGGTGTAGTAAGCCAGGCCACGTGCCAGCGTCGGGTCGAGTTTAATTCGCCGGGCCGCTCCACTCGCTTTGGCGAATTGCAGAACTTGACGGAGGTCATCAACGCCACTCGCACCTATTTCATGCGAACCAATGAATTCCACCAGGCGACCCAAAACGTCTGCGTTAAGTGCTGCCCGTTGATTTTCGGGTTCGCCAAAGTCCGCGACCTTCGCGGCGTGCTCGACTCCAGCCAAACCTTCGAAAAAACACATCAGCTTTACCGCAGCTTCGCCGCCAATTCCACGCTCGTTCAGTTCGCGCGCGACAGCCGCAGGCCCGGCCTTATCCATCTTGTCGAGCGCAATCAACGCATCATCGTGTTTGTCAGCAGCGACTCCTGCCTGATCGAGAATTCCGTTCAGCACTTGCCGATGATTGAGGCGGATCGTGAAATCACTAAACGCGAGCGCCACCAGCGCGTCGTTGGCCGCCGCGATCAATTCAGCCTCGACCACCATGGATTTCGATCCCAGCACATCGACATCGCACTGATAGAACTCGCGAAAGCGGCCACGAGCAGGACGATCGGCGCGCCAGACAGGCTGAATCTGATAGCGCTTAAAGAACTTTGGCAATTCGTTTTGATATTGGGCGACGACGCGCGCGAGCGGCACGGTCAGATCATAGCGCAACGCGAGGTCGGCTTCGCCCGTCTTCTCATGTTCGCCGCGCTTGAGGATTTTGAAGATGAGCTGATTGCCTTCTTCACCATACTTGCCCATCAACGTCTCGATGTTTTCGACCGCGGGCGTCTCCAACGGTTCGAAACCATAACGCTCGTAGACGGACTTGATCATGCCGATGACGTGCTCGCGTTTGCGCACGTCGGCGGGCAGAAAGTCGCGCATGCCGCGCGCCGGTTGTGTTTTTGGTGAAGGCATTTGATTAGCGCGCAATCATAACAGACTTATCCACAGATTACGCAGATTACACAGATAAGAAAGAGAGCCACAAAAAGGCGCAAAAGGCACATAAAGAAAAGAAAGGGCTGACCGCGATCCTTTCGATATGAATTTCCTTTTGAGCTTTTCGTGGCGCCATTTTCTTCCTCATTCCTATCTGCGAAATCTGTGTAATCTGTGGATTCACCTCCTCGCTTGAATCTTTGTAACTTTCCGAGTATAAGCAACGTCAATCAGTTAAATGTTCGCGGCCTTTGCTTCAAAGGCAATTGAACCAACAGTCCGAAAACCAAATTCTTGATTAGGAGTCCACTATGATCCGTCGTCGATTCGCCGCTCTACTTCTGCTTTTCGCCCTGCTCATTCCCTACGTCGCTTTTGGCCAACAACCACAAGGACAGC
Organism: Pyrinomonadaceae bacterium; assembly: GCA_035469005.1. Lineage (GTDB taxonomy): Bacteria > Acidobacteriota > Blastocatellia > Pyrinomonadales > Pyrinomonadaceae > UBA11740. Next base: position 1,917 of record DATISD010000066.1, read on the forward strand.
AACCGCCAGCGCTCGACCCAAACGATCCGATCGCGAAGATTCGCGATGAAGGTTTGAATCGATCGCAGGTCATGCAAACGCTCTCTTATTTGAGCGATGTGATTGGTCCGCGCCTGACGGCTTCACCAGGCATGAAGCGCGCCAACGAATGGACGCGCGATACACTGACCAAGTGGGGCCTGCAAAACGCGCACCTCGAGGCGTGGGGACCGTTCGGGCGAGGTTGGACGTTGAAGCGTTTTAGTGCGCAAGTAACTGATCCACTCGATATTCCGTTGATTGCTTATCCCAAAGCGTGGTCGCCCGGCACAAACGGACCTGTATCGGCGGAAGTAGTTTACTTCGACGCGAAAGATGAAGCGGACATGGCGCGCTTCAAAGGCCAACTCAAAGGCAAAATCGTTTTGACGTCGGCGATGCGCGAAGTGAAAGCGCACTTCGAAACGCAGGGCACGCGCCGCGATGAAAAGAACCTGCTGACGCTGGCGAATGCGCCGATGCCGCGTCCGGCGGGAGGACGCGGCGGTTTTGGCGGCGGTAATAATCCTCAGTTCCAGGCGGCGCAGCAGTTTGCGGCCAAGAGAAACCAGTTTTTTATGGATGAAGGCGCCGCGCTGCTGGTTGATTCAAGTCGCGGCGACGGCGGAACCCTCTTCGTGCAATCGGCTACGGTGCCGCAGCCCTTTTCACCGAACGCGTTCGGCCCGAATGCGCCGCGACGCATCAGTCCTTACGACAAAGATGCGAAGATGGTGCCGCAAATCGTGGTGGCGGTTGAGCACTACAATCGCATCGCGCGCATGATTCAGGCCGGCGAGAAAGTGAAGATGGAAGCCAACCTTGCCGTCGAATGGCAGGACACCGATCTCAACGGCTACAACACCGTCGCTGAAATTCCCGGCACTGATCCGAATTTGAAAGACGAGATTGTGATGCTGGGCGGTCACATGGACTCGTGGCACTCGGGGACAGGTGCGACGGACAATGGCGCCGGCGTCGCGGTTGGCATGGAAGCGGTGCGAATTATCCAGGCGTTGGGATTAAAGCCGCGCCGCACGATTCGCATCGCGCTGTGGACTGGTGAAGAGCAGGGACTGCTCGGATCGCGCGCGTACGTGGCAAAGCATTTTGGCAAGATGGAGACTGGAACAACCACCACCACATCAGCCACACAGGGTGACGGCACCAGCCGCGTGAATGGAAACGGAAATGGGGCTCAGCCCACACCCACACTGGTAAAGATGGCCGAGTACGATAAGCTCGCCGGATACTTCAATCTTGATAACGGCACCGGCAAGATTCGAGGCGTATATCTGCAGGGCAACGATTCGGTGGCGAACCTGTTTCGCCAGTGGCTCGCGCCGTTCAAGGACCTGGGCGCCGAGACGCTTTCGCTCTCGAACACGGGGGGAACGGACCACCTCTCGTTCGATGGCATTGGCTTGCCGGGATTTCAATTTATCCAGGACGAGATTGAATACGACACGCGCACGCATCACTCAAACATGGACGTGTTCGATCGCATTCAGGGCGATGACATGAAACAGGCGGCAACAATCATGGCGGCGTTTGTCTATCAGACTGCGATGCGCGATGACAAATTGCCACGTAAGCCTCAGCCCGGAGCAGCGCGAACGGCAAGCAATCGGCAATAGTTATAGCGCAAATTGTAAATTGCGAACGGTACGCGCGCCTCCGGCGTGCTCTGGAAGCGAAGCACGCCGAAGGCGTGCGTACCCTGGCATCAGCCCTGAATGATCACCACATTCAGCCAGTACTGTTTTAATTTCTCCCGCTTCGCCGCACGATAGGCGGAATAGTCTCGCGCGATGCCCTGGTCAGGACGCGCGAACAGCACCTAGGCCTCGACAAATCCATCTTCGTTCAACTTCACCAGCATTACCAGAGACGGCTCGAGCGTCTTCAGTTTTCCCGACTGCAAATCTCTCGCGCACGCTTCGGCAACCAGACGCAGCGCCGACGCCTCTTCTTTTAAGCTATGGCGATACTCTTTTTCGGCGGGATAGTTTTTGAAGAATTCTGATTTCGACCACGCGGCCCGCGTCAGGGTGTACATCGCCCAATTATTCGAGCCATCCGCATTTTGAGCGCGGCGGTATTTTGCCAGCGCTGTGTTCAGATCGCCGGCGCGAGTGCGCTGCTTCTCCTTCGCGCATCGCAGCATCGGCTTCCTAATTGAGAGAAAACGTCAATTCGGCCGGATCAGGCCCAGCCAAAGTCTGCAGTCCCTGCTTCAAAAGATTACTGTCGTCGCCGAGTTCCTGTGCCCGGCGAAACGCCACGCGCGCGCGATCCCTGGCCCGCTTTCGCTGTTCAGGATCCGGCATCGATCCCGAACCACTACGGTCGCCCATCCCAGGCGTTCCCAGACATCCA
>DATISD010000067.1:0-2080 GCA_035469005.1 Pyrinomonadaceae bacterium
CCTTCGGACCTCAACTTATCAGGGTGCCTTCGCTTCTTTGCGGGAAATAACTTTTCCGTGCAGGAGTTTTCACGCAAAGGCGCAGAGCCCGCAAGAAAAGCGCAAAGTAAGACATTAACAGAAGTCGGTGAACCTCACGCTGGAATGCGTGCGCTTCGCTTTGCTGCGCAAACTTGCACACCACATGCGCGAAAGCTCGCAAGACATCATGTCCTAGTAGGCAAACTGCTCTGAACTTAGCTGGCACATACGTTGCCGCTTTCATGTTCGTTATGACGAGGATTCTAGACGAGAATGAGGCGTGGGACGTGTTGCGGCGAGGGAAACTGGGTCATCTCGCTTGCATCGACCATGACGAGCCATACGTGGTTCCGATCAATTATCTGGTTCATGACGGTTGTGTTTACAGCCACTCTCTGCCTGGCCGCAAGATCTCAGCGATGCGCTCGCATCCACGCGCCTGTTTGCAGGTGAATCACATTCAGGATGATTTTCACTGGCGCAGCGCGATTGCCTTCGGATCGTTTGAAGAGATCACCGAACAGGCAGAGCGAAATCTGGTTCTCCGGAGGTTACTCGAGCATTTCCCCAGACTTACCCCGGTCGAGTCGCAGCTGGCGCGCGACGCGGAACCGCCCCCCGTCATAGCCTTTCGTCTGCGTATCGATCGCATCAGCGGTGTTGCCGAGGAATGATAGCGACACAGGCTTTAGTTTGTGGTCGTCAGAGTCTCATCACAGACTGAAGTCCTTGCCACTCTCTGCTTCCGAATGGAACACGAACATTCAGTAGCCGCAATTCAACAAAAGATTTCCCGCGTCATGCCTGCCGATTCATCGTTACCTTCGCAACCTGCCAGAGAGCCAGGAGCCTGGCCTTTTTCTTCGCTGGAGGCGGCGATTGCGGTGGTCGCTGCTCTTTCAATCCTGCTTCATCTGATTTTGCGATATGCCGTGAATTCATCGCCGCTGGCCTGGTCGATTCCGCTTTATCTGACCCTGGTCATAGGCGGTGCGCCCATCCTCATCGACATCATTCGTAAGCTCCTGAAGCGCCAGTTGGGCGCTGACATCCTCGCGGCTCTATCGATCGTCACGGCCGTGATTCTGGGCGAGTACCTCGTCGGCGCGATTATCGTGCTGATGCTTTCGGGCGGCATCGCGCTCGAGCAGTACGCGACCCGGCGCGCCTCTTCCGTTTTGGAAGCTTTGGCCAAGCGCATGCCCCGCATTGCGCACCGCAAGCTGGATTCAACTCTTGCAGACATTTCGCTCGACGAAGTGGCTATCGGGGAAATCCTGTCGGTGTTGCCGCACGAGTATTGCCCCGTCGATGGCGTCGTGATTGAAGGTCACGGCACGATGGATGAGTCGTATCTGACCGGCGAGCCCTTTGAAATGTCGAAAGCGCCCGGCTCGCAGGTTCTTTCCGGCGCGATCAACGGCGAGAGTGTGCTCATTATCCGGGCGACGAAGCTTCCCATCGATTCACGTTACGCGCGCATCATGCAGGTGATGCAGGAAGCCGAACAAAGACGGCCGGAAATGCGCCGGCTCGGCGATCGACTCGGCGCCTGGTACACGCCGGCGGCGCTGGTGATTGCGTTGCTGGGTTGGGCCTTAAGTTCGGATCCGGATCGTTTTCTTGCGGTGATCGTCATCGCGACGCCGTGTCCGCTGTTGATCGCAATTCCGGTCGCCGTCATCGGCGCGATCTCGCTGGCCGCGCGCCGCGCGATCATCATCAAGAATCCTGCGATGCTGGAACAGATCGACAAGTGCCGCACACTGATTTTTGATAAGACTGGAACGCTGACCTACGGCAGGCCGGCACTGACCGACGTAATTTGCGTTCCCGGATTCGATAAAGATGAAGTGCTGACCATAGCCGGCAGTCTGGAGCAATACTCGAAGCACCCTCTGGCTGCCGCGATCGTTAAAGCGGCGCGCGACACGTCCAAGCAGGTCGCTGCAATCAGCGAGAGGCCGGGCGAAGGTGTGCGCGGAATCGTCGATGGCCGCAGAGTTGAAATTACCGGGCGCGCGGCCGTGATCGCGAATGGTCGCGAGTTACCGGCCGG
>DATISD010000068.1:0-3719 GCA_035469005.1 Pyrinomonadaceae bacterium
TCATGATCGTTCGACCTCCTCGTCAGACCTCGAATGATCGTCAGGGCAAGCTTCATACCGACCCAGAACACCGCAAACACTCAAGTTCCGGTTCAAAAACACTGCCGAGTGAGCAAAAATACGCAGTTACGAGTCGAAAACTCCCCACGTCAATTCCTTTCTCGATGCCAAAACCTCACCAGGCTACGGCCCCAGCCTCGTGCTCGTTTGTTCAACGCGGTTATCAGGAGGGAAAACCACTCGAATCTCGGTGTTTACTCCGGAAAGCTGCAAGTTCCTTATGACGCTTTCGACGCGGCATTGGCGATCATCGCATCGTGGCCACGTTGCCCCGGGGGAAAGGAACGTATGCAGCGCTTAAGGGAGATCGTTGGCCGCGACCGCGTGGACCTCACGCCACTCTTGACTCATGCGTCCTTGCTTGATGAGATCACAGAAGGCCACAAAACTGTCGGTGAGCGGCGCGATGGCGTGCTAAGGTAGCGATCAAACCTTAACCAAAAAAGTGCAGTCGGGGATCTCTTGAATGCTGGCTTCAACTGAGGAACTGCTTAAGTCGGGACTCTCCAATTCAGAAGCTGAAGCGCGTCTGCGCCAATACGGCCCGAACGCTCTTCCCGAGGCGCCGCCAATTTCTGTGTGGCGCCGTCTGCTCGAACAATTTCGCAGTCCTCTAATTTACATTTTGCTGTTTGCGCTGGTTGTTGACCTGGTCATCTGGTACATCGAGGGACACGTAGCCTGGCCGGTTGAATCGTTCGCGATCGCTCTGATCCTTCTTTTGAATGCCGGACTCGGCGTTTACCAGGAACGCAAAGCCGAAGCCGCTCTCGCCCACTTAAAGGCGCTGGCTGAATCATCCGTTTGGGTTGTGCGAGAGGAGCGGGTGATCCGGCTGCCGTCAACCCAACTCGTGCCCGGCGATTTGGTTCGAATTGAAGCGGGTGAGCGAGTTCCCGCCGACGGAAGTTTGGTTGATGTCCACGGCATCATGGTCGACGAGTCGATTGTGACGGGCGAATCTTTACCGGTTGAAAAAGTGCTCGGTGACGAAGTACTAAGCGCAACGCTTTTGGCGCGCGGCAAAGGCTATATGGAAGTCAGGCGCACTGGCGCTCAGAGCACCGCAGGCAGTCTCGCGGTGATGATTGGAGGAATCGAAGCAGAGAAAACGCCGCTTGAGAAACGACTCGCCGTTTTTGGTGCGCAAATCGCTCGCTGGATTTTGGTACTAACCGCCGTAATCGTCGGCGGCGGAATTTACGTAGAGGGCTTCGCGAGAATCGGTCACGTGTTTCTTTTTGCGGTCGCGCTCGCGGTCGCGATCGTGCCCGAAGGACTGCCGGCCGTGCTGACGCTGACGCTGGCGCTCGGGGTTGAACGGATGGCCAGAAAGAAAGCCGTCGTCCGTAAGTTAAGCGCTGTCGAAGCACTCGGCTCGGTTACGGTAATTGCGACGGATAAGACCGGCACACTTACTGAAAATCAGATGCACGTCAAAGATCTTGACACCGTTGACAACGAACGTGCTTTGCGCGCGATGACTTTGGCGAATGACGCAGAGCATGGGATCGGCGCAGGAGATCCGCTCGAATTGGCGTTACTTAATTACGTCGCTGACCAGGGGTTCTCAATTACCGATCTGGTTCGCGCCACCCCGCGGCGTGGGCTGTTGGCATTCGACAGCTCTCACAAATTCATGCGCGTCACGGTGGAGGAGGAGGGCCAGCCCGTCAGTTACTTGAAAGGCGCGCCGGAAGTCCTCCTGGAGCGAAGTCAATTATCAGAAGTTGAACACCGTAATTGGAAAGAAAAGGCGGAAGGCTACGCAGTCCAGGGTTTTCGCGTGCTGGCGCTCGCCTGGCGCCGCGGCGAAGGTGAAGGCGACTTGACCTTTCTGGGGTTGGCGCTGCTTTGGGATCCGCCACGCGCTGAAGTGCCGGAAGCGATCAGGCAGGCGCGCGATGCCGGCATCCGCGTCGTTATGGTCACGGGCGATCACCCGGCTACCGCGCTCTCAGTCGCGAACGAAGTCGGCATTTCCGCGGGTCGCGTCATGACCGGTGTCGATCTCGAAATGCTTTCGCCCTCTGAACTTAGCCACGCCTTGAAGGATACAAACGTCTTTGCTCGAGTTGCACCGCAGGACAAGCTGCGATTGGTGGAAGCTTTGAAGGCCGATGGCGAGATTGTGGCGGTGACTGGTGACGGCGTGAATGATGCGCCGGCATTGAAACGATCCGACGTGGGCGTAGCCATGGGTCAGCGCGGCAGCGATGTATCGCGCGAAGTTGCGGATCTGGTTTTGCTCGATGACAACTTCGCCACCATCGTGGCCGCCATCAAAGAAGGGCGGAACATCTACGAAAACATCCAGAAGTTCATTCGATTTCTTTTCTGCGCTAACTTCGCGCTCACTTTGATCGTGGTCCTGGGGGCAGTTGGATCGCTGGTTTTGGATTTACGTGACGCTACTGGCGGACTGCTACTGCCGTTGACTGCGATGCAGCTTCTCTGGATTAACGTAATTACAAATGGTCCTCCGGCGTTGGCCCTGGGTTTGGATCAAAATCAGGATCTGATGCGGCAACCACCGCGCGACCCTCGGTCGCCGGTACTGGACGCGGTATCGCTTCGCTTCATTGTCATCGCCGGAGCGATTTCTGGTCTGATCGGTGGCCTGCTGCTGATCGTACTCCCGCGTTATGGCTACGGCATCGAAGCTTCGCGCACGCTGCTGTTTCTTTATGCCTCGATCAGTCAATTACTGCTGGCTTATTCGTCTCGTCGCATCATCACCGTGCCACGAATGAACGTCGCGCTGCACCTGACGGTTCTTTTGTGTTTGAGCGTACAACTATTGACCGTGTTGTTGCCGGTCTTGCGCATATTGTTAGGATTGGAGTCGTTGAATCTGGTCGCCCTCAGTTGGGTAGCGGGCGCGGTCGCGATCAGTTGTATAGCGGCTGAGATTTACAGCCGCATAACGGTTTGGTCCGCAACCGGCGAAATTCCGCTGATGCAGAACCTGCCGCTCTTGAGGCGCGCCCTGGTCGGAGTGATCGGCTTTACCGTAGTCTTGATTGGCTTAGCGTTGCTCGTGCTGCCGGGTCCGGGATTGGTGGTGATTGCGCTGGGACTGGCAATCCTCGCCACTGAATTTGTTTGGGCGCAGGCCTTGTTGAGAAAGGCACGCGAAACGATTGCCCGAAAGAATCCGCTCAAAGGAATTCGCCGATCGTAGACTCTCTCAAAAAGGCATGCGAGTGTCCGTATCACTCGCTTGCGACCATTGTGAAATCACGATGCTAACTTAACGGTACTGATGGTATTCACAATCAGGGGCCGAAGCGATTTCGATACTCGCCTGATGTGATAAACGCCTTTACCATTTCGGCATTGATGAAGTTTCCGTTGAAATTGTTCAGCTTCGTCAGCCAGAAATCGTAGCCAGTGTAATCGCGAGTGGCTTCGGGCGCGTCATCAGGTAGGTGACGGGAGAGTTGAATTTCACGGATTGCCCTGGACTGCTTTGAGCCAAGCCAACAGTAAGAACGAGTAGTGAGCCGAGGACCATCGCAAAGCGACGAAGCGACTCGCCCACTTGCAACTGGGTGATAATGGTTTTCATAAGCCGCAACTCCTTTCGATTCGAGCCGTCGCTTAGGTGCGCTGAGATCCAGGCTGTTACGGGACACGGGTCAGCGGCGGAGGTTATC
>DATISD010000069.1:0-3158 GCA_035469005.1 Pyrinomonadaceae bacterium
CTGCCGTAGAGACTCACGCCCAACCAGCCGGCAATCGGTTTCCCGATTGGCATGAGAAATTTGAACAGGGTTCGCAGATCTGTCGTAAGCGAGCTGAACGTCGCATTTGAGCGAATCAGAATCTGTTGAGTCGCATCACGATCTTCATAGAATATGGGTGCGATTCCGTCAGACAGCCAAACAATGGCGGGTTGCGAATTGGGCCGTTCCTGTTCCGCCATCCGGGTTGCTTCACGCACGGCAGCGGCCATGTCGTAGACGTCATCCAGCTCAACCGTAATGTTGCCCTTGCTATTCATCCGCTTGAGGTTCACGGTCCCGTCCTTCATGACAGTTCTGGTGACGACGGCGCCATTCTTCCCCTTGATGGTTTCGGTTGAGACAATCTCCTGTTTCGGATCCGCCGGGGTGTTGCCGGCCTTTGATTCCTGGTTTTCAGAGCTGGCATCGATGCTTATGCCGCCCTTATCCGGCTTGGGTTCGTCTTCTTTTCGAGTCTCTTTGATTTCGGCGGCGGCCATCTCAGGTTTCTCGACAAAGTTCGGAACGCGCGCCAAAGCCGCAGCTATCTCGGCAGGCCGGTTGGTGAAATGAGTCAACCACACGCGCTTCTCATCTTCTCCGATGTTCATCGCCATGATTCCGATTTCGTCACCTGCAGGGAGCTTGGCGAGTTGTTCAGTGATTGCCTGAATCACTTCGGGCCGCTTGAGAAATCTGCCGGCGCCGTCTTCGCGACAATCGAGAATCAAAATCAGAGCGAGCGGCTTGCGCGCCTGGCCTTCGCGGGTGAAGTAAGAAATCGTCCGCGGCTTGCCGTCATCGAATAATTCAAAATTCTCCGGTTTCAGATCAGAGATGGGAGTGCCGGTCTTCTTATCCTTTACCAGCGCATCCATGAACACGACGCGCGTGCGGATCTTGATGGTATCGGCGACTTCCTGAGCTGAGACGATGGGTGCAGCCAGAAGTCCGAGTAGTAAAACTGAGCAAAGCCGCAGAGAGACTGAGCATGAATACGAGTTGCGATTTCGGCTTGCCATGTAAATCGAATCCGGGATGTTCATGTAACTCTCCTAAGACTAAAGATGTCCGCGCACCTACGGATCGGCAGTCGTGGCTTCGTCGGTGAGCGACTTGCCCATCTCGCCGGGATCTTTGAGCAGTTCAGCGAGCACCTCGGGTTTTACGGTAGCCTGCACTACGGTTGCGTCGCGTCGCTCAATTTCAACGACCAGCACGTTAAACTTCTGTCCCACCTCGCGGATGAAGATATGAGTCTGCTGCTCGTCCTTTGGCGAAAGCGTCTGAACCAGTGCCGACCAATCCGCGCCCAGAGTCCTTTGCACTGACGCCTTAAAGCTCGCGATCTGACCGTGCGAATCAAAACTCTGATCTTCAAAGAACACGACCCGGACGCTGCCAGCCTCGGCCAATCTTTTCCACTCGCCGCCCTTGATCTTGGCCGCCGTGCGCATCGCTTTCATTCCGGTGCGGGCGAGAAACGGAATGCTCTGGTGTTTGACGTGATAGAACTGCTCAATCGCTTTCACGACGTCACTGAATCCGTCGCGATTTGCGCGCGCCGAAAACGGAAGGGCGCACGAGAGCGTGAGTAACAAAGCTATGAGCGTGAGCTTCGTCCTCATCACTTATCGTTATCTTTCTTTGTTTTTGGCTTCACCAAATCTAGATCCGGGACGCCGAACGATCCTTCGAGTTGGCTGAGTTTTTCCAGGTCGATGGGCCCGACGATATTAACTACCGTAAGTTCTTTCGGGTTCACACAGAGGATGGCCAGTCCGGAGATCTGATCTCCGAGTTGCATCAAATATACGTCTACGTTCTCGCCTTCTTTCTTACTGGTGATGCCTACGATCTTGTTCCAGCCGCTGCTGCGAAGCTGCGAAGTCACCGACTCGACTTCGACCGGCGAATACTCGTTCTCCTTGTCGAAGCTGAAGCTTTTGACGTAGATCCCTTTCACGCTCTTGAGTAGGTCCCTGAGTTCGGCATCATCGTGATCTTTACCGAGCCATTTCAAGGTCGTCTGCATCAGATGCTCGTCCAACTTGACGTCGACAGTGTTGCTCGCCCTGTTAGCCAGTGCGTCAAGTTGGTCGAGCTGCAATTTTGCATTCTGCGCCCGAGCGCTCATTACGCTGCCCAACACCAGCAGCAGCATGATCGGTGCGGTTCCCAATAATGTTCGGAACAATGTTTTCATAATCAGTTCATCCTATCTTATGTTGATTGCGAATAGTGTTTGGCGGCGGCAAGCCCTGCGTCTTGCGCTGTGCCAGGTTGAGCTTGGCGCTGACCAGTCGCAATGCGACCAGGACGCGTTCTCTTTCAGCTAATTCCTGTGTGGTTAGCCGTGGCGCAAATGTTTCCTGTCTGGGTAGCGGCCGTTTGTTCATGGCCAGGAGATTCTGGTTGATTTGATGACGAGGCTTTTGTTTGTTCGAAGGCCCCGTGACGACCAGCGATTTTTGCTCAGGATCAGATCCCGGTTGGCTCGTATTTGGCGCATTTGCGGTGGGCGCCAACAATGCATCTCGCTTTACTTCAAACACCGGCGACGCGCCCCTTTGCTGGAAGTGCCACCAAAGAGCTGACAGCAACGCGATCATGATGATTGCGGCGGCGATCGTCATCGGCAGAAAAAACGAGCGCGTTCGGCCGACGGTTATGTTGGCTGGAATGCGCAGTGGTCGAGGTTGATACCCAAGTTCGCCCAACAGTTCTTCCAGCTTTTGAATTTCAGGATCCGGCTCGCCGGTACGATCCCAAAGGTAATTGTCGTTCATAATGTTTTCCTTTTGAGCATTCCCTTACTGACTGCTGCTCTGTTCGCGCTGCGCGCTCATTGCGGACAAGGATGTCCGCGCTCCCAGCGCTAGCCAGACACAACTCCCATTCTCTCTCGCAGCAGTTTTGTACCGCGGTGCAGGTTCACTCGAACCGACGCGGGCGTCAGACCCGTACGCGAAGCGATTTCTGGTCCGGTCATGCCTTCGACAAATCTCAGCGCCAGTGTCTCGCGGTACGCGTCGGGCAATTGCTGGATCAAATCCAGAACCTCTCGCGCCGTTCGATTCGGTGTTTTCGCCACGGCCATTTGCTCGGTTACTTCCACTGTTTCACGCGAGCTGCGA